>CAZPJZ010000350.1:0-3649 GCA_964586995.1 uncultured Pirellulales bacterium
CCGATGGCAAGACTTCCGGTTTTCCGCTTAACTATCGCGTTTACGCCGGTGACTTGAATCTGATCCTGGATAACTGGCAAAAGAAGATTGATGACCCCACGCTCAATCCTTGTGCCGACATCGACCACAAAGCTGAGACCTCCGAGAAATATCGGGTGTATAAGAACGATCTGGCGATTCTGTTGACCGCGTGGAAGAAGAAGGACGCAGAGCTTCCCGGCGACTGTCCGAGGCCCGAGTAGTCGCTCGAAAAACTCAAAATGTCCCGGCGCTCGTCTGTATTGGCCACGCGGATCTCTGATTTGGATAGTAAACGTCCCACCTCGTGTATTTTGAGGTTGCCTCGTACAGCACATCGGCACAATGCGAGCGAGCCATCGCGATGTGATGCTCGAAGCCATTTTGACAGATGGTCGACAGCAGCTCCCTCAGATGCGGAACCTCGCAGACCGCAATTCCACCATCCATATCAAAGGGATCATCCGTACCCGGCAGACGCGCGCAAAATAGTGCAGGTCACGCTCGAACAACTCACTGTCAATGGCGCAGGTATGCTCGGTCGTGTCGGTAAACGGGATGCCGTACTGGTGAAGATTATTGCAAACGGAGAGCTTGCCGCAGAAGGCGTCTCTTCGGCTGTGCACGTCCACGGCGTCCAGCCTATCACTGCACGCCTGCACAAGCACCGGAACGCCCAACCTGGCCCCATCGAAGGTCTGGACGACCCCGAGCTCATCACCAAAATTAGGCAGGACAACCACGATACCGTCGATGCGGTCTGCATTTTGCCTGAACAGGTCCGCGCACTTCTTGGCGTCTGCACGCGTTTCGATCGCTGTGGTGGGCGTGGCATCAGTCGGTAGAATGACGTAAGGATCACCTAATGCATCGAGCTTCTTTAGGAGTTGGTCTCTTGCCTTCCGGGCGAGCTTGGGGTTAAAGAAGCCCCGTGTGCTCACAATCAGGCCGAACGTCATGTCTTTAGCCATGATTTTCATTCCACTGCTCCTATCTCCAATAACCTGACAAGCGGCCTTGTAAAGCGCGCCAAATCTCTGGGTAGCACGGATTATACTGCGTCCGCAGACAATCCATAAGACGCCCTCACGCCATGGATGTCTGGTTAGATGCAGCGCGGATAGGCCGCAAGCTTCATTCCACCATATCAGGAGAAACATTAAAAGAGCAGATTCCGCTCTCCATGGCGGAAAGGGATTGCAAAGGATGCAGACAGGTATTTATAATAGATGATTAGTGAACTTCTTGTCCCCGTAGCTCAATTGGACAGAGCGTTGGCCTCCGGAGCCAGAGGTTTCGGGTTCGACTCCCGACGGGGATAGTCGACAAGTCTCGGATTTGGGGTACGCCGTGCCGTTGCTCTTTCTGACACTGGAAGAAACCGGCCTGTTTGCGGTAGATGTGGCGACTCTGCCCGCCAAAGGTCATCAGAGTAGAAGTTCCCGTCGACGTTCGTACTGCTGATAGAGTCGGCAATCGCGGCCCAAACACCGAGACTGAGAGGGTCTTGACTTTCCAGCCTTAGACCAATAGACTCAGCGCCCGTATGACTTTCGCCATCGAAACTGCAGGCTTGACCCGTTTTTTCGGAGATCTGTGCGCCGTGGACGGTCTCGATCTGCGCGTGGAAGCCGGAAAGTTCTATGGTTTTCTCGGTCCGAACGGGGCGGGTAAATCGACCACCATAAAAATGCTCACGGGTCTGCTCTCGCCCACTCGCGGCGCTATGCGCATCCTGGGCCAGGACATGGCCGACGCCACGCAAGCCATCCAGATAAAGCGGCGCATTGGTGTGGTACCGGAGGAGTTGGCCCTCTTCGATAATCTAACCGCGCGCGAGTATCTCACCTTCATCGGCCGTATGTATCTACTGCCCGCCGCGACCGTGCGCCAGCGGTGCCAGGAATTGCTGGTCATGATGAACCTGGAAAACGAGGAAAAGAAACTCACCATCGAGTATTCACACGGGATGAAGAAGAAACTGTCTCTGGCGGCGGCGCTTATTCCGAATCCGGACCTGTTGTTCCTTGACGAGCCGTTTGAAGGTGTTGATGCCGTCTCCTCTGGCGTGTTGCGGGACACTTTGAAACGTTCTGTGCAGCGCGGCGCAACGGTGTTCCTGACGTCACATGTTTTAGAGATTGTGGAAAAACTCTGCACGGACGTCGGGATTATTGCCAAGGGCAAATTGGTGCATCAGGGCACGATGGACCGGATTCGCCAAACCGGCTCGCTGGAGCAGCGGTTCCTGGAAGCCGTGGGCTGCGATCACGTCGAACGGCAGACGTTGAGCTGGCTGGAGGGTTAGATGAGCTGGAGTCAGCTTCGCACGATCTTCTGGCTGCGCTGGCGCTTGACCCGAAATCAGTGGTCTCGCAGCGGGCAGTTGAATGCCGCCCTGACGATGATTGTTATGGCAATCGGATTCGCCGCTGGCGTGGCGGGCGGCTTCGTCGGCGTCCTGGCGGGCGTTTTCGCGCTGGCCGATGCCTCGGCCCCGGTCTTGTTAGCCGTGTGGGATGTGATCGTCGGCGGGTTTCTGTTCTTCTGGATGGTCGGCATCGTCTCAGAAATCCAGCGTTCGGAAGTGATCGACATCAGCCGGATGCTGCATCTGCCCATCTCGCTGAGAGAGATTTTCCTGGTGAATTACCTCGCCTCGCATCTGACCGTGAGCATCATTATCTTCCTGCCCGGGATGCTGGGCCTGTCTCTGGGCCTGGTCGCGAGCAAAGGCTGGTCTATGACTTGGCTGATTCCGCTGGTGCTGAGTCTTATATTCATGATAACGGCGTGGACCTACTGTCTTCGTGGATGGCTGGTTGCGCTGATGGTGAACAAGCGCCGGCGTCGCGCTGTTATCGCCGGGGTCACCATCACATTCATACTGCTATGCCAGCTTCCGAATCTGTTCTCTCATGTCATGCGTCATGATAGACGGCACCGCCGCGAGACGGTCGAATCGGCCCAATCGCAGCAGCAGCCGAAGACGTCGCCCGTGGGCCGTGACGGTAGCAGTATTGGCCGTGCGGTGTTGGTGGCGCACCATTGTGTGCCTTTCTTGTGGCTGGGAAACGGCGCGATGTCGCTGGCGACGGGAAATGCCTGGCCCGCAGTTTTGGGTGCCGCCGGGGCGTCTCTGATAGGTGGGCTGGGTTTGCGGCGCGCCTACCGTGGGACCCTTCGTTTCTATCGAGGACCAATAACCGGCAAGAAATCCATGCGCAGGGCTAAAGCTGAAAGGGTCGCCGTTACCGGCCGCAATTTTCTCGAGAGGCAACTGCCCGGCGTTCCAGAGGAAGCCGCAGCGATGGCGCTTGGCTTCTTGCGTTCGATGGCGCGGGCACCGGAAGTGAAAATGGGCTTGGCGACCAATTTCTTTATGCTGCTGATACCAGGCACAATAGGGTTGACCCTGCTGGTGCTCGTCACGTTGGTACTGCGGACCGGTTTAGCTTTATTTGTTCTCGGCGTTCTGCAATTAGCGGCGGCGTTCCTGCTGCTCAGTATGGCGGGGAATCTTCTGTCGGTGCTTGTCCCTTACTGAGTCATGGCCACAGCAGCTCGTCCAGCCACGAATCCGCCAGTACAGCAAAGTCCTTGAAGTCTATCACATTGTCCACATTCAGGT
>CAZPJZ010000351.1:0-3646 GCA_964586995.1 uncultured Pirellulales bacterium
GGACTATGCGATTTTGGCCGACACCTGGCTTGAGGAGTTGCTTTGGCCATAGCCCGTGTGTGCACCGTGACAATTATAAAGACAAGCTGTTAGCCAGTGATTGCTTTCCAGCTTTGGTTGAGCTCTTCCATCAACGTGATCACCTCACGGATCATTTGAGGGTCGCGCTTCGTATTTGCCTCGGCCAGACGTCTATTCATAAAGCAGTAGAGTTTGCGAAGGCTTGTGGCTATCTCACCGCCGGATTCCATATCCAAGACGGCGTTTAGCTCGTTGATTATGTCCTGGGCCCTGCCTATATATAGGCCCTTTGCCTCGTAGTTCTGCGCTTCCAGCTCTTTGATAGCCAGCTTCATGAACTTGATCGCACCGTCGTAAAGCAGCACAATCAGCCGACCTTTGTTTTGCGTGGTGACTGCAGCCTCCTGATATGCTTTGATTCCCTTCATACTTTTACTCCTGCCTCGGCGACAAATCGCCCGCGAGTGTGCTACGGCGGCTCGTCAGCTAATGGAACCGGCTCCGCGCCTATAATCCGCAGGGAGATGACTTAGGCCCCGCTCTGCGGGAATCTCTGCCATCTGTGCCCAAGTCATCTCCCCGGCTTAGCGTTCAGCATTCGAGAATACTGCTTCTTATCTCAGCAGCGTCAGTGCCATCTGAGGAATCGAGTTGGCTTGAGCCAGCATGGCAGCACCAGCTTGTGCCAACACCTGGTTTCTTGTCAGCGTAGCCATTTCAGTGGCAACATCGACGTCGGAGATTCGGGATTCAGATGCCATCAGATTCTCGGCCTGGATATCAAGAACCTCACGAGTGCTCTCCAGACGGTTCATCATGTAGCCGAAGCTGGCACGAGCGGTGTCCTTCAGGCTGATCGCGCTATCCAGAACTGCCAAAGCTGCCTGGGCGCTGGCTGCGGTGCTGATGTTCAGTGCATCGATGCCAAGGCCGGCCTTGGTCATTATGCTGCCCTCGACCTCAATATAGTCGGTTGCATCACCGAAATGGATCGAGACCGTAGCGGAGTTATCGAGCATGCGGATGCCGTTGAAATCAGTCGCGGTTGCGATACGCTCGATTTCAAGGGCCATCTGGTCAAACTCATTGTTCATAATGTCCCGCTGTGCAGGAGAATAAGAACCGGTGGCGGCCTGCTCAGCTAACTGTTTCATGCGCACCAGCGCATTGTCGATGGTTTGCAGAGCACCTTCCATTGTCTGCAGCAGACTGATGCCATCCAGGGCGTTACGAGCGCCTTGCTGCAGCACGGCGATGTCGGCACGCATCAACTCGCGGACCGCCATGCCTGCCGCGTCATCTTTGGCGCTGTTAATCCGCAGGCCGGACGAGAGCCTTTCGACCGACTGGGCCAAAGCATCGTAGCTTTTGCCTAACTGCCGAGCGGCGTTTGCCGCCATGATGTTGTTCTTGATTGCTAACATATCCTTGACTCCTTAATAAATACCAGATTGTCTTTTGCCGTCAGGCACGCTGCTCGTCTGTAGCCTCGGCACCCCGTGAGGCATTCTTCCAGTTGTGATTATCGGTCAAGGAAGAATCAACTTAAGGTATTTCTCCGTGAAAAATGCTCGTAAAATTGTTAGACCTGTAATAGTGCTGTTAGACGTGTTGATATCACTTGCGGCCTGCTGCGACCGGCGAACAATCAGGAAATTCATAGAATGAGCCGGTTTTTAGCTCGAACCACGCCAAGAAACTCTGCCGGTCTTCAATTGTCACGAGGCATAGGCATGACAGCTTGGGATATTGGTCCCTCAGCAATGAAGTTGTGCGCAAGATGGTGGAGAAATTGAAGCTGGATACGTATTATTTGAGCGAATCCTGCCTTCCACAGGACGGCTAACGGCGGAGGATTAGCTCAAATGGGCGAACGTATCTGCGGCTTTTCTCAGACCAGCATATCTATGGAGTGGCTGCTGAAGACCATCTGGGGCTCGAAATGGCCGGAATGGCTTGGTCCGAGGGTCTCTGGCAGCCATTCGTAAGTAGGTTCATCCTCAGCTTTGCTCTGTCCGCTGCTGAAGTTCTGGCGCCAGGGTGCACTGTCATCGGATGGTGAATCCCTGCTGGCCTGTCGCTCAAAATGGTCGGACAATTGTACGTCCAGGCGTCTAAGCTGAACGCCCTGATCCTGCAAAGTGCGAATAATCTGGCCAAGGGCCTGCTCAATCTCGTATCTGGTTTCCGCCTTGCTGACCTCTAATGACCCTGTAAGCTGGTCCTCCTGCTCCTTGAGACTTATAACTACTTTGCCCAATTCCGGCGGGCAAAGGGAGATTGTAACGTGCTTGTCGGCCTGGCCCAGAGAGCTCTGGATCGATTCCATAATCTGTTGGCTGATACCTGCGGTGGCGTTGCCGAGTGCACTATGGCTGGTCGCTGTTGCCGCCCGCATCGCGGCGGATGACTGTTCTGAAATAGTCATCTGACCATGGTTAGCGGAGAAAAGGTGCTCGAAGTTCGCAGCAGGACCACTACCTGCTCTGGAGCCGCCCGAGTCTTTTGATTGGCTGGCGTGTCTCTCCAATTGCGCTACGTCTGTCGCCCGCCGCGCGAAACTGCCGGCAGAACCGTCAGTTTGGGTCTTGCAGTTCAGGGATTCTGGAAGCACCTTGCTGGCAGTAGTCTTGTTGTCGGGTGGTTTTTCAGCTATTAGTGGCGTTTTTTTAGGACTTGTAGACAGCGCCTCTGTTCCAGCGGGTTTTGCCTGGATGAGGCCTGAACGCTTTGCCAGCAGCAGTGTTTTTCCAGTGGTACACGCGGCCATCGCATTTTCAGCGTCCACCTTGTCGGTGTTTGAGTTTGCCTGTCCGGCGGGGTTCAAGTTGTTAGCTTCCAGGTTGGCCGTTTGCGGTTTCTTTGCGGCTGAGCCCTGCATTGTAAGAGCGCTTTCGGCTCCTTGGGATTTGTTGGGGACATTCACAGGGCTGTTGTCAATGCCGGCAAGGCTCGATTTGATCCCGCTGAAAGTTCGAGTTTCTGCGGGCTGGGCCGGTTTGTTGAGATTCCTTCCCTCTGTCTGTTGTGCACCGGGATTACCGGTCTTGGTACACATGCCGGTACCGATGGCTGCCGTGCCATTGCTCAGTCCTTGAGCCTGGATAAACGGCAGCAGGGCCAGGGTGGCGACGCTCGGGGCAGTTGAGGACAGTCTTTTTGATCCTGGCTTATCATCCGATTGCCGCGACGTTTGCCCTGAAACCGCATCGGGGGCCGCACATAGAGCAGGGCTCGCCGCTGTTGCTCGTTTAGGCTCGTCAAGAAGAGCATGTGACGATGCATCAACAGGTTTGTCTGGATCTG
Source organism: uncultured Pirellulales bacterium (assembly GCA_964586995.1). Lineage (GTDB taxonomy): Bacteria > Planctomycetota > Phycisphaerae > Sedimentisphaerales > Anaerobacaceae > JAFNGF01. The sequence goes on from CAZPJZ010000351.1 coordinate 3,328, forward strand.
GAGCAAGGCTATTGGACTGCGCAGATGCATTAGCGAGTTCCTCTGGGAAGTTGCTGGGCGGATTATGGGTCATTTGCGTTTGCAGTTCGCCAAAGGACTGCATGTTATCCCTGAAAATTGGATGCCGTTCAGCAGCACTGGCTGCTACCGCTGATTCCAGCCCGGTTGGGTCAGGCCCAGCCATGCCTGTCAAGGTGGTTGCCAGAGTTGAAAAGCCAATGTTCATAGACAGTCCCTACAACGACCAGATGAAGCCTTAGCAATCAGCGTGCCATGAATCGAAGAGGAGCCTTTGTGGTTCATAAGTGCTTTACAAGCC
>CAZPJZ010000352.1:0-3628 GCA_964586995.1 uncultured Pirellulales bacterium
CTTGCTGTTGTGTTATGGCAGGTTGCGGAGGCGGATTACGACCTGGCTTTTCGGTGTGAAAGCCAAGGCCTGGACGCCCAGGCGAAAGAGTATTTCACGAAGGTCATAAGCACGGGCGAAGGAATCCTCAAGCAATGGCCAGATTCTTCCGCTGCGCCAGAAATCTGTTATATCTCGGGCGTTTGTCACCAGCGACTCGGGGAATATGAAAAGGCCGTAGAATACTATGAAAAGGTGGTTAGAAACTGGCCCGATTATAAGTATGCCTCGCATCTGCAGTTTATGATAGGCTATACTTACGACCATCTGATGAAATCCGATGCTATCCCCCGCTCCGAGGCGGTTCCCAAGATAAAAGAGGCTTACCAGCGATTGGTTGCGAACTATCCAGCCCGCTCGGTGCCTCAGGCCGCTCGGAATTGGCTTGAATACACGCTCAAGATCTATGAGGGAGGACAAAAATGAACAGATTTCACAATACCGGCGTATTAGTACTGCTGTGCTTCTGCCTCATGGCTGATCGATGCTTTGGGTGGGGCTCGACGCCTCCTATTGCGTCTATTTTCGACTGCCCGAAATTCGAGCCGCTAAAGACGTTTCAAAACCAACAAGACATGTGGTTTAATGCATTGCCCGGGTCATACGATCCTGATAACGGCGAACCCTATGGCTGGGGCAACGGCATAGTTGAGTATGAGTGGTCGTGGCCGCCGCAGGCCTATGACCCCGACTATTCTGAGGATCACCACGCTTTCCGTTGTAAGTTCAACGCCAACGGCAAGTTCAAGGTCAGGGTGAGAGTGAAGGACGATGAAGGCGTCTGGTCGGCCCCAGCGGATGATCTGGAAAAATGGGCCACATGCACCGTATATGTTTTCACGATGGACCTGGACATAAGCGGCGTAAGCGAGGCTTCGGAAGAAAACCCGGGCGGATATGTTGCTGAAAACGATGACGATGATAACCTTAATGACGAAGCAGACAAAGACGATTACGGAGAAGTGGATTATGAGTATGATCTCATTGCGGTCTACCTCTCATACGAGCCGTCTACGCTGGATGTCGGCTACGCCGAATTGAACAGCCCCTATGGGGGCCAGTACCATATTCGAGTCTGGACACACGATGACAAGAGAACTATGGAGATAGGTGATTCGGACGAGAAGGAGGTCTGGCCGATAGCCTCGATGCCTTCCACTCGCTGGGTTGAAGGATATTCGGCTGGAACGGTAGATATGTTGCGGTTGCACTTTACCCCGGACCAGCAAGTCTATCCCGGCGGGACCTACAACCACGACCTCGTCCAATTCACGGTAATAGACGTTGACTTTCAGGAGGACACCGGCCAGAGCTACGGATTCGATGCCTATACTGACGTCTTCCTTCCGTACAAATCTGTAAAAGCTTCTGATACAGACAAATGCTACGCACAGATTTTCCCGACTGGACAAGCAAACAAGGTCTACTTCAAGAGCTCTAATACAAATAACGTGAGTGTGAGCCCCACCCAAGCGAGTGGTTCGGCCCAGCAGCTTACCTTCGCGGGAGGCGCCGCACAGAGCAGTACTGATGTTTGGGCAAGATTGACCAGCGTTGACGGAATAGATGCTGCTCTAATCTATGCGAATGTTTACTTTGAGGACTCATACACACTTGCCATTCGCGTCGTTCATGAAGATGACGATGACGAGCAGGACATTCCCGTCGGTCAGGGTTCGCCAAATGAGACAGCCATTACAGCCGGTATCAATGGCGCTCTGGATACGACCCCAAGCGGGGATGACACCATAGTCGGAACCACAATTAGCACCGGCGCCAACGGCGTCTGCAACACAGGTGCTTGCGGAGATGATGACCAGGTAATTGAGCCGAACAAAGGCAAGCCGAATCAGATCTGTGTATCACCGGGGACAAATACTAAAAGGGATACAAACACCTCGGGTGATGACGGTGTCTCTGGTGAGAACATACACACAGGCGCGGACGGAATATGTGACACTACTGCTGATAGTACGGACGACGAAAGTACAGATCCGTTCTCCGCATCCACCCTGAAGGATTTTCTTAACGATAAAGTTTACAATCAAGCGGTTGTCAAGTGGAACCAGGTAGACAGGCTCACGGCTATGGATGTGAATTTTGACCTTAACCGGGACGGGTATATCGATGTAAGCACGTGGAAGACTGCTGAGATGGATGTTGTCATCAATGAATGCAAAGATGACAATTACGACTATAATATTTTCTTTGTGGATAATCCAAGCACGGGTAGCTTAGGATTTGCGGATTTTGGACAGAGATACGCTTTCGTTTTTGCGGATGAAAGCCCTCAACCTCTGTGTACCAGTGCTCACGAGCTTGGCCATGCTGCGTTTAGTTTGTACCACGAGAGCGGCTTGGGCGTTTCTATAAACGTAATGACACAAGGCGGACAATATAAGTGGCGGCTATTCAACCAACAATGGGACGATATTCAGGCTAAAAAGTAGAAGAGGTTTGTTTTCGCAGTTGATCCTATCGGTTGCCAGGTTACTGAGAAAGCGAGGTTCGAAAATGACAAGTCGGATTATGTACATCACATTATCATTGATAGTGTTTGCGCTTCCAGTGCCGCTCGGTCTATCAAAGGAGCAAGCGGATATAGGCACCCTTTTGAGGGCGAAAATGGAACAACTGCGAGGTCCTGATCGAGACCTCACAGTCGACATAAGAATAACCGATGAGAAACTACAAGCAGCAGACCCTTCCCAGGTGCTCGCCATACTTGCACCTTATGAGAACGACTCCGAATGGTCTGTTAGGCATACGACACATATTATCATAGCGCGTGTGGCAAATATGCATCCTGTGACGGGAATAAGACAGGAAGTCGCGCGACGCTTACTGGAAGCGGAATTTAACGCAACTGATAGAGGCGCAGTCACACTGCTGATGAATTTCACTGCAAAGGATTTCAATAGTGGGGCCAGGGAAATGGTTCGTCAAGCGTTGGCCAGGGAAAACATCAACCGCCATCACGTTCAGATCTGCGGAGTGGCTAATATTCAGGAAGAACTACCTCATCTAAGGGAATTGTTAATTGACGAGATGGCACACAGCAAGGATCCAAAAACGAGACGTTCCCGAAAATGGTACTTTACTCTGGGCTGGAGTGCACGATTGGCGAGAGCACGTATGGGGGCCAAGGAAGACATAGACAAATGTATCGAGCTGGCGGAAACTGAGAAAAATTTACAGGAGCGAGTGCTTAGAATATTACCTGACATTGGTTATATTCGCCAGCCGGAAGCTATACAATACCTCCAAAAATATCTTGAAAGCGACCAGAGACTTTCTCCCGTCAGCCCACCTGTGCCCGGAGAACCAGTCTCGAGTTACGTGATGTCCATTTTAGCTGAGTGCCTTCGTAATTACCCGGTCAAGAGAAGAGAAGCCCGAGGTTATACTCAAGAAGAGATCGACCTTTGCCGCAAATGGATGGCTCAGCAGACAACGTGGGACATCCGAAGGTGAAGGTCGGAAGATAAAGCACGCTGAATGGGCCAGGCTCGGAAATCTAAAGGTGGTCCCCGAGGGCGGTACTCTGTGCTTCGATGCGGAGATGATTGAATCAGTACACGCGGCCAAT
>CAZPJZ010000353.1:0-3626 GCA_964586995.1 uncultured Pirellulales bacterium
CCGGCATATCTCATTTGAACTTAACGCTGGCGAATCGGCCATGATACTTTTTGGCCGCGCGGTCGTAGGCCCTGGCCGCCGCAGGCCTATGATAAAGAGCAAAGCGACTGGCCGGATTACTCGTCTGGACGAGCTCGCTTTAACGCCACAGGTAGGTATTTTGTTTACGCCACCGGCTACGATGAGTACTGCCAGTGGGATTATGACTGGGCCTTAGTGTATGTGTTCGAGATGGACCTGGACATAAGCGGCGTAAGCGATGCCTCGGAAGAAAACCCGGGCGGATACGTTGGGCTGAACGACGACGATGATGACAACGATGGTGTAGTAGATTATAATGATGGATATAATAAGGACGGTATACCAGGCAATGATGATGATAGCAACCCGGACGAGGACGACCTGGTTCAAATTAATCTGTCCTATGAGCCGGCCAGTTTGACTGGGTACGCGAAGTTGGAGAGTCCCTCGGGGGGTCAGTATCATCTTAGAGTCTGGACAAGCCCTACCAAGGGAATTAACAACATGATAATCGGTGGTTCAGACGAAAAGGAGGTCTGGCCGATTGGCTCGATGCCGTCAACTCTGTGGGTCGAAGGCTATTCGGCTGGAACCGCCTATTTGTGGTTACTTTTCACGCCGGATCAGCAAGACTATCCCGGCGGCACCTATAACCATGACCCGGTTAAGTTTACTGTCGTGCAGGTGGATCGGATTGAAGTCTACGCCAACGATAACTGGAACGACATTACAGGGAACACAATTGTCCTTCTGAGGGGCACAAGATACAGTTTCAAGGCCCTGCCGAGTCCGGACGGCGCAAATTGGCCAAGCGGCACGCCCGTATGGAAGCTGAATGGGAACACGATTGCCTCAGGCGACGACACGATCGAGGTCACATTTGACAATGAGGGCACTCAAGAACTCAGGGCTATGTGCGCAAGTGGTGGCCAAATGGGAGGAAAAACCGTTACAATAGAAGTGATCCAGCCAATTCTCGATACCGTTGACTATAAGATAAGCCATCAAATATACAATGTTTCTTCTCCGGAATACCAAAGAGACCCTTATCGAAATGAGCCAGCCTGCTGGACAAAAGGTGCTCTGGCATGGGTGAAGGTGACCTTCTGGCATTCACAGAACCTGACGTTCCCGACAGAAGGCATATTAGTTCGTGCTGATACCTCCGGTGATTACTGGAACATCGCGGACTGGGGGGATTCAGGACCGAGTACATTTGGCACATCTTGGCCTTCTGATGAGATACAATGTATAGCGGAAGACAACATCAACGGTCAGGTAGAATGGAGGGATTATTCTGCCACTTGGAAATACAAAGTGCCCTGGGGCACAAACCAGTGGATTACGACAACGACTCAGAACAATTGTCGGCTTTATGTCGTATTGGATACGCCGAGAGACCCACAGGCCCAGCCATGGAAGGAAGTTCTCGACATCGCCTGCGACCTCGCCTGGGGCTGCGATACGGAAACAGAGGCAATGTACGAAATCTGGGATAATTTTTATTCTGATGCCAGCGGTGTGTATGACACGAGAGATGGCGCTCCACGGTATACAGATGACGGTGAATCAGCCCCGTTCGAGCTTACGCTGTGGCTTACAAACTATAATGGTATTGGTATTGGCATCGTCAATTGCTACGATATGGCCAAAGCTGAAGTAGTATTTGCAAACTCATTAGGTTGTAGTGCATCAAATACGTACATAGAACCGTTTGGCTATCCAAATTGTATTTATCCTATAGGATGCGGATGGTGTAACAACCCATTTTATAGCGATCCGTCGTATAATCCAAATCCCGTTGTAAATGGTGATTGGAGTATCGCAGACGGACGGTCACGGTTTGGTAACCACGCTTTTGCAAGACTTGATGGCTGGATCTACGATGCTTCGCTAGGATGTGTCGATGTAGACCTTGACCCCGATGATGGGCCGATTCATTTTCCATATCGTTACCTCGACGGTGATGACACCTGGACGAATGACTATAGGAATAGAGTGATTGACAACTTTCCTGCAGTAACGCCAGGTAGTCCAGTTGATAATAGTTTTTCTGTTCGTTAGTAATGAAAAGTTCAAAGGAGAATAGATATGGTAGTAAGTGAGCTAAAAGGAACATGTTACTTTGTTATCCTTTCTTCTGTTATATTTAGCAGCGGGATAGCAATAGGAGCACCGGAAGAATTTAGATTGTTTAAGTTAAATAATAGGCAACACGAAAAATTGACATCGATAAGTAAGAAAGCTGGATTAGAAAAATGGCCTAAGTCAAATATCTTAAGGCCTGCGCCAAAAATTAATAAATCCCTTTTATTAAATCCTGGTTTAATAACAAGAGAAAATATATCCTATTCGCCAGACCTTTTCATAGAAGGTACACATGGAGTTTTATGTGAATGGCACTGGGATTATTTTGTTAAGAATCCAGACCCTTTGCCGGCAGACCTTCCAGCGGAGCGCAAAGCACACCTTCTGGAAAAAATGGAGCCAGAGAAACGCAACGACCCCAATTTTGTTAAAGAATATTTTAGTCGTAAATTAGCTATCTATAGAAAATCAAAGGAACACCTTTTAGTTGGTTCTATTTTTATGAAAGTCTGCATAGCACCGGATACCCAGACAGCCAACGAGTATCTTATACACGACCGTTCAATGACTTCTATGCCAACACAAACCGTTGAATGGTTTTTCTCGGAGTCAAACCGATTGAAACATATCGGGACAATTGCTTTTTATGAGCAGTGGGGCGGATTTTCCCATGTTATGTTTGTCCGAGATAATATCGCTGTGACCATAGATGCACGCGGAGAATTGGCAGAGGAAGCCTTGCTGCTTGCGCAGAAGATAGATGCACTTATTCAAAAGCAGCCGGCTTTAAGCTATAACCAGCTTTTAGCTCGTAGGCCGGCAATTACAATAGCTGGAGATGTAGATGAAACTAAAGCTATTGGAGACAAAACTATTTCTTACAATATAACAGCGCCAGCCGAACAGGAGACTGTCGATATAAAGGCTTATGTTGATGACCAAAGGGCTCCGGTCAGAGATGGAAAGATTCATATAATCAACAAAAAGGGAAAGGTCAAAGTAAAGCTGGTCGCAACCACGAGTGAATTACTTACCAATTCTCTCGAAACGGAAGTGATTATACCTGAATAATGCTGTGGTTCCACGAACAATCTATTCTATCGCATCGGCAAAATTAGGGACAGTCGCGAATGCCGGCGAGTTTGGCTGGCAATCTCGAACTTGGAGAAATTACTTCCACCCTGTATACGATCAATTTAATGAATGGATCTGGACAACAGGGATCCCTTGTGACGAAGTGGTTAGAATCAGGTATGGCCCGAAACCCAATACAAGTCCCGGTCCAACTGGAATTTATGAGCCTGAAAAGGTACCAGAGTACAGCTGGGCTAATTGGCCGGGAGGGATAGCCGTTAAGGACGTATTAGGTTGCAAAACGGATCACGACCCGAATAGTTTGTACGAGCAGGACATATATGTCGGTGGCTGGCTGACGATACCAATGTACCTGCTGTACGTGCAACCGATGGAGAACGATCCCTGGCCGTGCATTTGGAAAGATCCCAAATTCTAACGAG
>CAZPJZ010000354.1:0-3609 GCA_964586995.1 uncultured Pirellulales bacterium
ACCGGAGCAACGGTGGAGCTTTACAACACCGATGGCTCGCAGGGCGCTGCCCGCGGAGCGGGCATCGGCGCAGGCATCTACAAAGGGCCAGAGGATGCTTTCGTTGGTTTGCAGCCGGTCAAAACGGTTGAGCCAAACAGAAAGTTAGCCAAAGCATATCAAGATGCGTATGAACGATGGCAAAATGTTCTTAGCAAACTATTGTGAGTGGGCAGAATACCCATTTAGAGAATCGACGAGGGGTGACAGCAGCTAAATGAAGCGTGAAGAACTTAAGGAGATTCATTACATCACGCCGATAAGTAATGTCCGTTCCATAATGAAGTTGGGAATTGTTTCGCACAGGAGAGCTAAAGCAGTCCAACATCAATCAGTTGCAATGGAGGAGATTCAGGCACGGCGGGCTGGAAAGACTGTCCCTGGTGGATTGGCATTGCACGAGTATGTTAATTTCTACATCAACGCGAGGAACAAAATGCTTTTCAAGATTAAGGATAAGCACGCTGATTTGTGTGTACTTCGTATTGATCCAAGTTTGCTTGACCTGCCGGGTGTTGTAGTTGCTGATCAAAACGCTTCGAGTGACTACGCCCGTTTTGAACCGGCGCCAAAAGGTCTTCAGTATATTGAGAAAAGGCTAGTTTATGCGCACTATTGGACACACCCTGAAAATCCAATAGAGGAGTTTCGACACGGTTCGATAATGTGTGCCGAAGTTTTAGTTCCGCATCGCGTGGAGCCATGTTATATTATGGGCGCCTATGTTTCGTGCTCTGAGGCAAGGTCATCCATAGAAAAAGCAGGTGTAAGCATAGCGGTTGCAATAAATTCACGGCTTTTCTTCAGATAGGATAAGTTGAAATGATTACAAAGGTCAAAAAGGGGAACATACTTGACTCTAAGGCACAGACTCTCGTAAATACGGTGAATTGCGTGGGAGTCATGGGCAAAGGTATTGCCCTCGAATTTAAGAAGCGTTATCCGGAAATGTTCAAAGATTATGTGGCTCGATGCCAACGCAAGGGGGTAAGGCTTGGGCAGCCATACGTCTACAAGTCGTTGGCGCTGCCCTGGGTTATTAACTTCCCGACAAAGGAACATTGGCGGTCTACATCGTCCATTGAAGATATTATCAAAGGTTTGGAATATGTCGTTCAGCATTATAAGCAGTGGGGCGTGAAATCATTAGCGGTACCTCCGCTGGGATGTGGCCAAGGAAAACTTGATTGGCAGACCGTTGGCCCAGTCCTTTATCGGTACCTGAACCAGCTTGACGTTCCTGTTGAGCTTTATACTCCTTATGATACTCCGCACGAGAAAATGGATCTGAACTTCCTGGCTGGTGGAGCTCAAGAGAAGGTGTGCTTGGAAGGCAAGCCGGGCGCGAAACCTTTGAAATCTGCTTGGATTGCATTGGTGGAAATCCTCAAACGTGTAGAACAAGAACCTTACCATTGGGCTATTGGACGGACGATTTTCCAGAAAATCGCATATGTTGCGACACAGGAGGGAATTCCGACCGGATTGCACTATAGAAGGGGAAGTTACGGTCCTTTTTCTGCGGAGATTAAGGATCTCATCACCAACCTCGTTAACGCAGGTTTGATCCGAGAGGAACGTCTGGGACGTATGTTCTGCGTAAAAGTGGGGCCAGCCTTCGAGCATTATCGCAAAGAATGCTCAGGTGATCTGAGCAAGTGGGAGAATACAATAGCCAAGGTTGCCGATTTGTTTATGCGGATGCACACGCAGCGTTCTGAAATTGTGGCGACCATCCTGTTTGCTGCGCGAACTCTGAGTGATGAACTCGGTGAGAAACCTGGTGAATCTGAGTTACTAAGATATATCATGAAATGGAAACAGCACCGTCATCCGCCATTAAATGAGGTGGACGTGGCCTACAGTATACGGTCTCTGGCAGCTCTTGGTTGGTTAGATCTCAAACCAAGCCCAGACTTGCAAATACCAGCGCTTATGGAAATCTGAGCAGGTGGCAAGTGGCTGGGCAGAGTCCTCATTTGTGGGCTTCGTAATTGTTAGCTTTGTATGCACTCACGAAAATAGAAAATAGAAAAAATAGCAGAGGAAGGAGTAGGTCAAATGGCTGAAAAATCGTTACATAGCATCTGCAGGTGGACGTTTAACCCTGGCAAGGGCGGCTTTGTGCCGGCGGATATGAGGCCGGAATGGGCCAGCAATAATTTCGGGACACCGGAGATGATCGAGCTGGTCGCCAATAAGATCAAGCCGCGAATGCCGGACAATATCGCTCTGGGAATAGAAATGCACTATGACGCCGAGGTAGACGACAAGAGCGCAGAAGCGGTAGCCGATGCGCTGGTGGATAATGGCCTGTATCTGGCGATGATTACGCCGGGGGCACATACACATTTTGCCTACGGTGGAATTGCGTCACTTGACCCCAAGGAGAGAAAAGCGGCGGAAGATTTGGGTACACGGACGGTTGATCTGGCCTACGGGACTTTGAATAAGGCCTGGCATCCGCAGGTCGCTCCGGCTTGCGTTATCTGGAACGGTTCTTTCGGCTATGACATCGCCACGGTCGGCATCAGGCAGATGTATCAGAACCTAAAAGAAAGCGTCGCCGGGCTGTGCAAATACGAGCAGAAAAAGGGCGGCAGTCTCTACATCGCCTTTGAGCCCAAGCCCAACGAGGGACATCCGGCCATGCTGATCCCCACCGTGGCCAGTGCAATTCTTTTCTGGAGGAAGATTGAAGAGGAATTCGGCGTCTCCAGGAAGAACAAGGGTGTAAATAAGGAATTCGGCCACTCCGAGATGATTGGCCTGGACCACGTGTACGACAGCGTTGAGGAGCTGGACAACGACATGATGGTGCACATGCACCTGAACAGCCAGGGCTATAACGATGGGATTATTCTCGGCGGGCCCGGCAAATACGACATCGACCACGGGGCCAGGATCAACGGCATGAATATCGCCATCGCCGGGCTTATTCAGCAGGCAGGCTACTGCCGATGGAAGGGCCATGATATGCAGACGCGGGCCTACGATACCGGCGAGCAGGGCATCGACCGCGTAGTCAGAAGCGTGCTGAGCTGGGAAGCCTGCGAAAAAGCCGCGAAAGAGCTGGACACCAAAGCGCTGATGAACGTCCTGGCAAGACGCGAAACCGCCAAGGCTGAGGATATGATGCGGGCCGCAGTCATGGCTGCCCAGCAGTATTTCGATGAAATGTATAAGTAATAACCTATAAGGTACAAAACGGAGGATCCATGAGCGAGATAATCTGCGCCCGCCGTAGCTTTCTCAAGATGATGGGACTTGGTACGGCATCGCTGACATTAGCAGGATGTGCCAATGCGGCAGAGCTGTTTGCAAATAGGGCATACAAAAAGCGCCCCAACATAGTGCTCATTATGGTCGATGATATGGGCTTCTCGGACATCGGCTGCTACGGCGGCGAGATTCAAACGCCCAATCTGGATAGGATTGCGGCTGGCGGTCTGCGGTTCAGCCAGTTCTACAATGCCGCCCGCTGCTGCCCGACACGGGCGTCACTTCTGACCGGGTTGTATCCCCACCAGGCCGGCGTCGGCCACATGGTGGGCAACCAAGGACATCCCT
>CAZPJZ010000355.1:0-3609 GCA_964586995.1 uncultured Pirellulales bacterium
GTCATGCCTGTCGCTGCGGTGGAAAATGCTCTTAACATCGTATTTTCTCCTGGTCCAAAACGGTCGTCCGTGCAGAAATATCAGCTTGCCGCGACATCAATAATGCTGCTTGAGGCTTCTTTTCGAGCGGCGATGGATTTCATATTCGCTTCGTAGAGTCTGGACACGATTATCATATTTACCAACTCCTCGACCATCCTGACATTGGATGACTCTTGGCAGGCCTGCCTTACAGTGATGTTTTCTGCCGCAACCGGCTGTATATCATCCGGCATCCGGTAACGGCTTGCGCCGGCCGGCACAAGTTTGGCCTCGTTGCCCGGAAAAGCGACCAGCCTGAATTTGCCTAAGGTGGTCCCGCCTGCGCTAATACTGCCATCACCGGCAATCTGTAGCTGTGAAATTCCAACACTCGCGGGCACGGTGATTGGTCCGGCCTCACCGGCAACGATCCGACCTTCGGAATCTACAATTTGGCTAATTGGATTAAGGTGAAATATCCCGTGACGGGTATAGAGAGGCCCTTGTGGGGTCTCTATCACAAAGAAACCTTTGCCGAACAGCGCGAAATCCAATGGCCGACCTGTCTCCACAATGTAGCCTTGAGAAAAGTCAAGCAGTACAGCCGGTGTGGACGAGCCGTCGGTTTGCTCTTGCGAACCTGCTTGCTGTGCTTGAAGAGACGCTGAAAAATCGGTGCATTGGCGCTTATAGCCGACCGTACTTACGTTGGCCAGGTTGTGCGTGATGATATCGAATTCTTGCATTAATCTTTCAACGCTTGCGCTTATTTGGGCCGCGGTATCGGTCATCTCAGACTCCTTGCACCATTACGGGTTGCACAGTCGATTCTTCTGTCACCGTCTCACTACCAGCCGGTGCAAGACGATTTTGGGCCGCGAGACTTCCTTGTGAGGACATGGTATGGGCAGCACCAATTAGCCCATCGAATTTTTCCTTGCCGAACCCAACCAGTTTCAGGGATATTGACAGACGATTTTTTGTGGCTTTGGTATGCTTGACTATCCCAATATCCTGCACTATCTTTGATGGCGGCTTCTTGCGATTCTTTTTCGAAGCGGCAGCCTGGCTGTCTTGTTCGTCAAGCTCAAATATCACCAATAATCTATCCCCCACCTTCGCTTGCAGTGGGGCCTCTATCCGCAAACCTGGCCCCCCCTGTTCAGTAACAACCCCAGGTACGAATTTAGGTGCTATCCAAGACGTTTTTTGGGCCGAGGCTCGTTTTGCCTTGGAGATGGTCTTGTTGCGATTGATCTTCTGTGGGAGCACGTTTACAACCGGAAAATGGGCAATCAAGGCAGGTCTGTTCACTCGAACGCGCCGAATACGTCGGCGATCGATCAGCCGCACATCATTACTGTGATTCAAAACCAGTATGTCATCGGCACACCTGATTACCGATGTGGCGAATTCTAAAACAGAGGCACCAGAGCAATAGAGTACGCTCCAATGGTCGCCCACCTTACTTTGCACCGGCATTTCCAATCTGACCACAAGTTCAGCATCGGTGTTTCTCAAAACAATGGCTTCGATGTCGGTGTTGCGGCGTGTTTTGCGGCGGGTCACATGGATGCTCTTGCCTGTCGGGATTTGCCGGCTGCTCAGTTTTCTCGTGCTGTCTGGCGAGCCTGTCGAAGGAGCACGTTGAAAGCCAAGCTTTTCATTCAGGACCGATAGTTCTGACCTTAGCTGATCGGTCTCTTCCGGTGGTTGCTGGCTTGCCAGTTTTTCCTCGACCAATATGGCCATGCCACGATTGAATGCGTCCCGCGATGTGAAAATCGCGTTTCGTTGCTTCAGCCCACTTCTTCGGGCGACCTCAAGCAGGAGGTGGCGCTCGCGGGGAATCAGGCCTGTTCTTTTGACCGATTCAGAGAAAAAATGGTCGGCAATTCTTCGTTTTTCCATCATTCGGTTGTAACTGACCCAGAAAAACAAGGCTATCAGCACGGCTAACGCGATCCCTGCGGCTATCACAAACCAGTACTCAGCCGCTGCACTGGTGTTAAACCGTCTGGCAGCTTGCCAGCGCTCCGCCGGTGTCAGTGCCAAGAAAAGCATGCTTATCGCTCGCGTGATCATAATTTCCGTGATCATCCCTGATTTTCGCAGCTCAGCCCGAACCCCCCTGCTTTCTTGCGAAAGCAAGAACGGGGGGGCGAGCTTTGGCTACTACCTGATAAGGTTGCTCAATTCTCTGAGGATCTCATTGGCGACTCTGATAGTTCTGGCGTTGGCCTGAAAGCCGTTCTGGGCTTGAATCAAGTTAACAAACTCGGTTGCCACGTCCGTGTTGGATTTTTCCAGTGCCCCTCCGTGGATTGTGCCGGCCCCACCGGTGAGGGCTTGTGTCGCTACCGCTTCGCCCGAGTTGGCTGAAGGAATGAGGTAGCCGCCGCCCATACTCTCCAGACCCGACGGGTTTTGGAAGAGCCCTATTCGCAGCACGGCGATGTTCTTCTTGATGCCGTTGGAGAACGCGCCGATAACTACGCCTTCGTTATTGATCGAGACAGCCGACAGTCTACCCGCTCCATAGCCGTCCTGTTCTCTTGCTACGGCGGTTGAGTTTCCGGCGAACTGTGTCAGACCGTCAAACTTGCCCACTGTGCCCAGATTGAGACTCACGGTTTGAGGATTCGTAATGTCGTGTGCAAAAGTGATTACAAACTGAGGCGAATTCATACCGCTCAAACCGACGTAAGAGCCGTTACCGGCGTCGAAGGTTATGCCCTCGATGCGCCTATTCGTAATGGCTATCTCATGGATGTTGCCCGTAATAGCAGTAAGAACCATATCCCAGGTGTTGACGGCGCCGGTTCGAACAAATGCAGCCGTGAGCACATGTTTGGCTCCTTGGGAATCGTAGATGGTGATATTAGCCGTCTTGACCTCTTCTCCGCCTACCGTTGTTATCTCAAAGTACCCGGGAGTTCTCAGCGAGCCGTTGCCGGAGTATGACAGACTCATGTCTGTTTTGCTGTAGCCGGTATTGTTGTCCGTTATGCGTATGCGCCCGTTGACTAAAGACGCCGTGGCGCCCGTCAGAACGTTATTGTTAAGATGGTCAATGAAGTCCGCGACGGTGGTATCCGGATTGACAGTAAAAGTGAGCCCGCTGCTGAATGCTGTACCGTCCGGGTTACAGCCGGAAATCGTAATGGTTCCTGACTGGCCGGGGCCTAATTGCCCGTCCGGCTCAGAGCCCCCTGTGAATTGCTCCAGTTGGTCAATTTCGGTTGCTTCTGTTGCTGCCGTGCCGCCATTGTAGGTGTAAGCTATGCTCGACGATAGGATCTGGTTCTGTCCTGGCGATGCGGCGTCGGCGCTCAGGTTGCCGGATACGACGATTCGAGAGGTGGCGTGTGCCGGCATGGACGTGTCGTACGGTACGTGGATATTGCTGTCGCCAGGAACCTGAAATCCATCGGCTTCGCCCAGCGAGCCAATCCGCTGGACGCGATAACCGGTAGCAGGATCGACCATAGTCGAGTTTTCGTCGACCCCAAAGGCACCGGCGCGGGTGTAGATGTTCTGTTGCCCATCGCTGAGCACGAAATATCCTTCTCCTTCTATCGCCAGGTC
>CAZPJZ010000356.1:0-3608 GCA_964586995.1 uncultured Pirellulales bacterium
TTTCTGGGCACGGCAATATGCTGTATGAACTATATCTCGTTCGTCGTAGTCTGGGGCTGGCTGCTGGGATTCTACCTGAATATCATCTACGAGACGGTTTATGACATTGATACGCTGCCGCAAATCTATCTGGGCACCAGCATTACCTTCCTGTGGTACATCATCAAACCGTTTCTGATTTTCTTCTCTACCATGGTGATGGTGCAGCTTCCGTTTATTATCGCGCTGACGCAATGGCAAGGCGTGGACCTCACGGGCCAGAGCATGTGGCGCATGCCGATCATTTTGCAGGTATTGTTCCTGTTTGGTCTCTTTCTTTTTCCGGCGGCGATCCTGACCATAGCGGTGGGCAGGGATTTTGCTTTGCTGCGGCCTGATTATCTTTTTGTCCCCATGTTCAGAGCATTTGTGCCTTACGTTGTCGTAGTCGCCTGGCTGGCAGCCGCTGGTACGCTTGAGATGCAAACGAACCAGTATTCAGGCGCCGGCCTTGCCGCCGCGGCGCGTGACCTATCGTTGAATCTCGCCGTGCAGATGGTCGCTATCATGGCTATGCGGTCGATAGGACTATTCTACCGACACTATGGCTGCTACTTCGCCTGGTAAAATATCAGTATTTAGCCCCGCGTTTTAACGCGAGGTCTTATCCGTTATGTCGCGTGGACCACTGAGTCTTTTCAACAAGCGCTCCAGAAGCTCCATTGGCAGTCCCATTACATTGGTCAAGCTGCCCTCAATTTTACGCACGAATTCATCGCCTGTTTCTTTAATAGCGTAAGCGCCGGCCTTATCCTGCCACGAACCGCTTCTTATATGCTGGGCAATTTGCTCATCAGTCAGACTTTTAGGGTAAACGGTCGTGGTGTCACTCTCGCACAACTCGGTGCAGTCGCTGAGCCTGACAATTGCCACGGCGGTTATTACTTTGTGAGGGGCGCTGAAGAGCTTTCTTGTAATTTGCTCCGCCTGCTTTGCGTCGGCAGGTTTGCCGATGATTTCGCCGTCGAAATCGACAACCGTATCGGCTCCAATAACCAGGCTTTGGGGATGCTTTTCACCTACATTTTTTGCCTTGGCCAAAGCCAGTATCTTTGCGTATTTGTCAGCCCGCACCCCGGCAGTCGAAAAGGCTGACTCGTCGATATCAGGGGTGACGGCAGTAAATTTGTAGCCGGCCTCGGCTAAAAGCTCACTGCGGCGTGGAGAGGCCGAAGCCAGAATGATCCGGACTGCACGCTGCTTGCTCATTTGTTCCTATCGCGCATCGCTTGCCTGGTCTGTACACGGCAATAGACCATCCGGCTCACTCAGGGTAAAACGCACCGTTGTATGAAAGCCTTCAGTTTGGCTCCGCGCCATCAGCGGTGCACGCCCGGCTATCTGTCTGCAAAAAGCAAGGTACTCGGTTTCAAGCCGGTCCATATCGCTGCTGATATACTGTTTGAATAATTCCGGCCCAACAAGTCGGTTCCATTCGACGGTTCGAGGCATGTTTCTATCGGCGGCTACTTTTCTGATCTCCCGGCTGAGCGGCCAATCTCCCCTGAGGCTATCAATAAGCAGGCGACAGAAATTATTCTGGTGCCTGCCATAGCCCGCTTCTTGCAGGAATCGCACCAGAGCGTAGGATTGACTGTAGAAGGCCCTTACCGCCTCGGCCTGGTCGATAGCAAGCACTTCTCCCGGATTCATTGCCACCAATTCGCTCAGCGGAATTTGCTGGCTGCATATCAGTGTCTCTTTTAATCCCTCTAGTCGAAACTCATTCTGGTTCGGCTCAAAGTAAAACTGTCCGCCCTCAGATCGACTGGTCTCAAAGAGCATGGCAATGCCTTCGTCCAGCCAGCTCGGCAGGCGGAATTTGAAATGCCTGCTGTTGAATTGATGCCACCCTTCGTGTCCCAGCGCTGACAACGTCCGGCTTCTGCCGATGTTGTACGTTACGCAAGCACCGTTCAGATAATAAGCCCCGGCCTTTATTTTGTAGAATATCTCGGCCCGCTCGCCGGCAAACGTTTCGGTAAAGGCTTCCCATTGCTGCCGGTCGGCGAAAAGGTAGATTCTGAACTTGCCTGTCGTTTCAACAGGTTCCGGAAGTTGACGATTGTAGGCGCAGTAAGCAGACTCCATGAATCCCGGAATCTGACCGAGCGTCAGAGGGTCCAAAAGCGTGGTATAAATCTCATAGTGAGGCGTGGTAAGTCTCAGCCCCGGCCCGTATTTTCCTCGCCAGGTGTCGATCGATTCCAGAGCCGGCAGCTCTTCATTCCGCAAGCTTTCTATGACAGCTTTACAGGCACTGAGCTTCTGAACGTCCTGCGCGCTATCAATTACCGTCTTGTTAGACTGTAGACAGCCGGCCAAACAGACAATCGTAACCATCCAAGCTGGCGTGCACCTTCCAACCATAGTCGCCTCCCTGCACAAACATCGGCCATCCGTGGGCCAGGGTTTGAAGATTTTGCCAGGATTGAGCCAAACGTGCCAGACATTCCATTAGCGTCCCGAAAACTTTGGCTATGAACAATCCTTTGCTGCTATAAAGATATACCACGATTTGCTTTTTGCAAGAAAAATTTTGCCTAAAATTACAAAACGGCAATATAATTTCTGTGATATGTACATAGAGGCAACTCTGAGGAGAGAGGCAAAAGCTCATGCCGATAATTTGGCAGTGCGGATAACAACAGTGTTGGCTGTCGGCACCAGAATATCACTATATTTTGTCCACCCAGGCAGTATTTTTCGTCTAAGATGGTGGCTGGTGAATATGGCAGAGGTGGCCAAGAGAACCTATGGATCGTGGCGCAAGAAACCTGTGTAAACGAGCAAGCAAGGGCGACAAAGAGGCCGCCTGCCGCCTGTTGGAGGTTTCCTACGGCCATGTATTTGCCTACTTGCGGCGTTTGTGCGGCAGCAGCCACGATGCGGAAGACTTGACCCAGCAGACATTTATGAAAGTCTGGAACTCTCTGGACGGCTTTGCAAGCCGAAGTCGGTTCTCTACTTGGCTGTATAGGATAGCCTATAATACCTATGTAGATTGGCAGCGGCGAAATAAAGGGAGCATTCAATCTCAAACCGACCAGTGGTGGCAAGCGTGCCCGGATGCAAAGCCTGGACCCCTCGCTGACGCCGCCGACCGGCAATTGGCCCAACGTCTGTATAAGGCGGTTGACCGGCTGGGTGAGGATAGAAAGCAGGTCGTGCACCTGCATTACTACCAGGGCCTATCGCTCCGTGAGACTGCCCAGGTCTTGGGCATCGCAACAAGTACCGTAAAATACAGACTTCGCGAAGTCTTAAAGATTCTCAGAGCGAGAATTGATGTTGAAGAAAATGAAATCGACAGAAAAGTAATTCCAGTTCCGCAAGGAGAGAGAACATGAATATGCAAGGTAAAATCGAGAGCTGTCTAAGAGCGGCGCCCAAGTTTCCGGTTCCGGAGGGCTTGCTGGATAGGTTGCGAGCGGACGTCGCCGTTAGCAAGATCAATACGCATGTCGGCGTTGTACGTAGATGGTTCGCCCCCACGGGCGGAGCAATCTCTCGTTGGCGCGTGGCCGCTACCATCGCCATTATGGTCCTGCTGCCTTTGAGCTATGGCG
>CAZPJZ010000357.1:0-3599 GCA_964586995.1 uncultured Pirellulales bacterium
CTGGCTCGCATCGTGCGTACGATGTCATATTCGCCCACCGGATTATCAACTACTGTGGAGTCAACGCTCAAACGTCCGTCCGGGCTTCGGCGAACTTTGCACCCTAATTGCTCGAGCAACTGGCCAAAAACCGAAATGTCCGAGAGATTGGGCGCCGGCGAAAAAGATGATTCACCCTCCGCCAGAATCGCGGCGGCCATCATCGGCAGGCAGGCATTCTTTGCTCCGCTTATATTGACGCTGCCTGAGAGCCGAACCGGTCCTTCGATACGGAATATGTCCATAATCGGTTTAGAATTGACTATTTCCTAACCCGGACGAGCCGGAACCAAACAGGTGAATGATTAGTTCTGGAAAAAATTGAAGTTGGGCATATTTTGAAAAGCAAAATGCGGCAGCCGTTTTGCTTTTCAAACCATCAGGAACCAACATAAAATGTCGGCCACTATTATTTGAGCAAACCCTCGGACGGAACTTCAGAAAGATAATATATGTCCAACTTCAATTTTTTGACCATCTTGCGTACAATTTCACTGCCAAGGGACTAATTTTCAGTTGTCAGGGGTCAATAGTCAATGCTAAAGCAGTACATAACAGTAGAAAATCTTGCCCATGTGGCCGGGACACTGCTGTTTGGCGGTTGGCTGCTAAAGACTTCTCTTGGCAGAAAAGCGCTGAGCGACCCTCCCGTTCGTCGCAACAACATGCCCTTTTACCTGCCTCTGATACCGCTGTTTGTCTGGCTCGGCGGGGTCTCGCTGGCGGTATCGCTGACCGAGAAGCTGCTTGGGAATCTACAAGGCTGGCAAGAGGCTTTTGTGCAGAACCTCGTCCTCGGCGTCGGGGCGGTGGTAACAATAGCTGTGATCATCCTTTTGGCCAGAGCCAGTTTTGCCCGCCGATTAAAAGGATTCGGCCTGAACGTAAAACGAATCCACAGAGATTTTTTTGCTGCCCCCGTGCTACTGTTGGCCGTTTGGCCGGTGTTGTTGGCGGCAATAATATTGATCACATATCTTGGCCGACTCATCTGGGGCCAGCAATACCAGATGCAGCAGCATGCCCAGCTTGAGTTGATAACAGCCTACTGCCAACTGCCGCTGCGGGTTCTGGTTGTTGTCGTGGCGACCGTCTGCGCCCCCGTGCTGGAGGAGATGCTATTCCGAGGACTCTTCCAGACGATGATACGCTCGTATCTGGCCAGCTCAACATTTCGGGCGTTTAGCCCATCCTGGCAAGCAATCATGATAAGCTCGGTCATATTCGCGATGGCACATCAAAATGCCGCACATTGGCCGGCACTGTTCGTACTGGGAGTCTGTTTAGGCTATGCGTATGAAAAAAGCGGATCTCTGTTTCGACCGATTTTTGTCCACGCACTTTTCAACGCAATTACCATAGCAGCAGCGCTGAGTCAGTCCTGACTTGTGAGTTTGATTTCGGCCCAGTAGCCTGCCTCCCACTGCCAGCCGGTCGGCTGGTTAATCAGCTCCAGCTTCACCTCTTTGCCTGCATAAGGCGTCAGGTCGACGGATGCCGGCATCCAGCCGTCTCTGGCGGTTTCTTTGCCGACAGGCATATTGAGGACCTCTTTGCCATTGGCTTTGACAATCAGGAGCCAGTCGCCATCGGGATGATGGCCTACGACCATCTCGAGTTTTGTCCTTTTGCCTTCGGAGATTTTCACCGTTCTCGACAGCACACAGCCGGTATTTCGGTCCAGAGGATGCGTCACGAGGACATTGCTCTTACCGCGAACCTCATCGTAAAGCCCCGGATCCATATCGTGGCCGCACTTTGCCACTTTCCAGCCTGGAGCGAACTTGGCAACCGCTTTGGAAAGGTCCTTGCCCGCTATGGCGGTAATCTTGGCCATCTCTTGCTCGGTGAAGCGGCTGTTGGCAATCGGGCCCGGCTCCCAGGACCGTTCGAGCTTGCCGGGTCTGGGCTTGCGAACCGGAATGACAAAGACGTCTTGGCCATCGGCGTCAGTTTCAACTCGCCCGCCGGCACGGGTCACAGCCTGGCGCACAAGTTTTTCGCACACGCTCACCAGCGTCGGGAAATTGTATGGCGTGTGGCTGAATTTGCCCTCCGGATTCAGGGCGGATTTGAACCGAGCGGGTAGATTTTCAAAGCCGATGGTGGTAAAAAGTACGCCGCCCGAGTTGGCCGGGTTGCAGTCGGAATCTTGACCACAGCGGGTGGAGATGACGATAGTCTTGTCGGGGTCTCCTTTGCCGTAGAGCAGGCCCAGCACAATATATGCGCCGTTCAGTTTGGCGTCGATGCTGTAGGCGTCCTTTCCACCTGGACCGCTGCACAAGCCGTGCGTGTACATGGGGTCCTGGTGGTATTTCGTCTCCACCAGCTCCCACGTTTTCTGCCAGTCATCCGGATTCTGGCTGTACCAGGCCAGCACGTCGCGGATACATTCGGCGTATTGACTCTCGGCCGGGATGCACTTTAGGCCGGCAAGGATGATCTTCTCCATATCATTTTCAAAGAAAGCCTCTGCGTACATGCCGCCGACAAACTGGCCGCCGTACAGGCCGTCGCCGTAGTTCATCAACCTGCCGAACTTTTCGCCCAATTCTATGACCACGTTGGGCAAGCCCGGCGCAATGAGGCCTGCGTAGTCGGCCTCGATCTGATAGTCGATGTCGTCGGCGTGGCTGTTGAACTTGGGGTGGCCGGAATCCGGCGGGGCGATGCCGTTCCGCAGATTCGTCCGACCGGCATTGTTGGCGTGCCACAGCGGATAGCCGCTGTTGGCAAAATCGATGCCCGCCTGGCGGATGGAGCAATCGAAGCCGTACTGCTCGAGCGTGTGCAGAAAGGTCATTTCCACGTAGATATCATCTTGATGGAACTGGTTAATCATTTCCGGACGCCATTGCGGCATCTTGTCTTCGGGGATAATTTCGCCCCTCCAGCGAAATTCGGTTGGCCCGCCCCAGCCGACGCCGGCCATTTGTCCGATCCAGCCGCCCTTCATCTTATCAACATACTCTTTCACCGGCAGCCGGCGGAACTTCGGCTGAGCCTGTGCGGATAGAGCAGACACTGCAAAAGTAAAACACAGCACCACTAGCAGAAGCAACTTACGCATGAGAGTAATCCTTTCCGAGATAGTCAATTGTCGATTTTCCTGCTCACCGGTTCCACTGCTCGATCATCTCTTGGATTCTTTCTCGATTCCAGTTCTTCGGCTTTGGGTAGTCCTGGTTGGCTTCCAGCTCTTCGAGTGACGGGGTCCTTGAGGATACGCCTTCGGGCGGGACATCCGCGCCGGTTATCCAGACAAGGGCATTGAGGACGACTTTGCGAAAGTCATTACTTGCCCAGCTCCAGTGCCAGTGTCCGCCGGTAAAGCCGAAGCCGCGCCCGCCGTCCGGACGCTCGTATGCCCACGCTACGTGCTCCGGCATGCCCATCCGCGCACGGACATGGGGATTGCCGCCGTGAGCATCGTCCCTTCCCTTGCGCGTGCTGTCAGGCGGGACCGCGGTGAGTATCGGGGTTACGTTCTGCATGTTTTCCCGGAACCGCATGTGGTAGTACCATTCGTCATCCATCCAGAAGGGCTTGACGCCGCG
>CAZPJZ010000358.1:0-3577 GCA_964586995.1 uncultured Pirellulales bacterium
GGGGGCCTCCTTGACATTCGATGGGCCAAGAGAAATCACGCCCGAAAAACCGCTGCGTCTTCGCTACGGCCTGTACATCCATAGTGACATCAAGGCGAAGGAAGCCGTCGAAGCAAACTGGCAGCAATTCACGAAAACCGACCCTAATTCTCCGAAGTAATTTCCAGATTATTGCGGATAGTCGCCGCCCCTTCAGCGACGGAAAGACCGCCGCGGTTTATGATGTTGTCTGCGACAAGATTGTCTCGGCCACCTTTTACCTGTATGGAGCTTCCGGCCTGCGGCGCCCGGCGACGCTCGATTACCGAACAGCCTGTGATTCGGCAGCGCAGGCCATCGGTCAGCGTAATGCCGCGATACGTAAAGTCAAGAACCTGGCAGTTTACAATCGCCACGTCCTCGCTGGCTCGGATGTCAACGGCGCCGCCGCTTTCGGAGGAACCCTGGAAGCTATTTTCAATAATGCTGTCTGCCAGCGTGACACCGCGGCACTTTTCTATCAAAATGCCGTCCACAAGATACTTCTTCTTATGGTCCGGATTCCAGTCTATGCTGTTTGCGCTTATCACCATATTGGCACAGTTTTCCAACCAGAGGCTGTGCTCCGCGGCGCTGTAGATGGAGTTCGCAGAGATGGTGACGCCCCGGCAGTCGACCAGATGGATGTTATGGGTCTGGCTTCCGATGAGGTTGCCGGTTATGGCCAACAGGCCGCCCACTTTCAGATTCTTGCCGCCAAGGAAGCGAATGTTTGCGCCATTGGGACTCGGCCTGGCCTGGATGGTGTTGCCCACGATTGTTCCCTCTCTGAAGGAACTACCCTCCGGGCTCATATCGATTAGAACGTCCGCTGAGCCTGCGCTATTGGGGTCGTAATTATACTCGATGTCGTTGCCGACAATCTGGAAGTTGCGCATTTCGCCACCCAGCAACCGGATTCCAGCCACAGCATTATAGCTGATATGACTGTCACTGATGATTGCCTGGTGCAGATTCACGCGGTCGAAATCGATTCCGATTTGCCGATTATGATAGATGTGGCAGTGATCGATCAGAAGGTTACGATTGCGCTGCACGAGTTGGACGCCAATCTTGCAGCGACGGATAAGCAACTTTGTAAGTATCGCCTGCATGGTCTTTTCCAGCCGCAGACCAATTGCCTCGGCGTGAGCGCCAACAATTTCCAAGCCTGTAATGATGGGCATGCGCTGTCGCTGCCAGACCTGGTCGCGCACACTATCAGGGTCGCCTGTTCCCTCATGGGTGCCTAAGAAATGGAATGCCGGCCCGGCGCCTTCCATAATGATGCAGGCGGTTCCGCTGCCCACCAGTGACGTCCTGCCGCAGCTATCTAACTGCACGACTATCGAACGGGTCAGGCGAAAGTTGCCTTTCGGAAAGTATACCGTCCCGACGCCGGCTTTCACGGCCGCTTCGATAGCAGCGGTATCATCTGCTTTACCATCACCAACGGCCCCGAAATCTTTGACACTGCGGAAACTGGCAGCATCGAGCGTGACACCCGGCAAATCATGCGTCGGCGCCGGCTCTGCCGCCAGTCCGGCGGACAGAAACAAAGCAGCAACAACTAATTTCCCGCACAGCATAGTGGCATCAGTCCTGTCGCCACATCAGAATCGCGCTAATGGGCTCAAATTTTCGGATAATTGCCCAGATAGTGGGTTTCGGGCACGCCGCCCGTCAGCGGCAGCGCATATTCCACGAACGCATCCGTTATGCCGTTGCCATCGGCGTTAATAAACTCGTCCGGCATGGACTTGGTCTTCTCCGCGACGCTGCTAAGCTCGGTGCGAAATAGCTCGATAGCGTAGTCTTTGCCGCTGGCCAGACGTCTTATTGCCACCGAGCCGTTATCTTCCTGCATCGCGTATTGAACCGCGTGCCGTCCGCACCACCGCGCCTCACGAGCATCCACGTCTGACTGCAGGCCCGGAAAGCTTCTCTGCAGATACCCGAAGGTGTCGGCCCGAACGCGTTTTACCTTCAAGTTGTCTTTTGCCTGCTGCGCCAGAAAGTCTGCCAGTGCCCCCGTGCCGGACAACTGTATATTGCCGTGTGCATCCGTTTCCACACCCTCGGCCAATTTCTTGGCCCACTCAACGCCGTCGGCGTCGCAAACGCCTTCGCTGACCGCCACCACGCATCGGCCAAGCTTTTTATAGACGCGATCTACATCGCTGAGAAATTTATCCATAGAGACCGGCCTTTCCGGCACATACACAAGGTGCGGCCCATCGTCATCTCTCTGCTTGCCCAGCGCGGCGGCCGCGGTTAGAAAGCCGGCGTGCCTGCCCATAATCACGTCGATTTTTATGCCCGGCAGGCTGCGGTTGTCCAGATCGTCACCGATCAGGGCATACGCCTCAAATTTGGCGGCACTGCCGAAACCGGGGCAATGGTCCGTAACGAGCAAATCGTTATCTATCGTCTTGGGGATGTGGAACGCCCGCAGGTCGAAGCCGACATCATCAGCCATCTTGTTGATGATATGAAGG
This sequence comes from uncultured Pirellulales bacterium, assembly GCA_964586995.1. Classification (GTDB taxonomy): domain Bacteria; phylum Planctomycetota; class Phycisphaerae; order Sedimentisphaerales; family Anaerobacaceae; genus JAFNGF01. The sequence goes on from CAZPJZ010000358.1 coordinate 2,517, forward strand.
GTATTTGCTGAATCGTTGCCGCCTATATAGAAGAAGTATCTCACATCTCGCTTCCTGAAGACATCGAGAATCTTGCCGCAATACTCAGCATCAGGCTTATCCCTGCTGGAGCCGAGAGCCGAGCACGGCGACGCGGCTACCTTTTCCAATATGTCCGGCGATATCTTCTTCAGGTCGATGAACCGGTCTTTAACGATGCCGGCCACGGCGTTCAGCGCACCGTAGAGATTCTTAATCTCCGGATGTCTGCTGGCTTCTTCGATCACCCCGACCAGAGACGCATTTATCACCGCCGTCGGCCCGCCCGACTGCCCTACCACTGCATTAGCTTTGGGTGCATCTGCCATTTCACATACTCCCATCAAAATCCCTTATATTACCATCACGGCAGCGAGATTATACTCAGCCAACTCAAAGACGCAAGGGCAATCAAAAACCTGTCCCTTCGACAAGTTCAGGGCAGGCTCTGAGGAATCTCGAACGATTGGCTTTGCTTCTCATTAACCGCCGAGTTCGCAAAGAACACGGAGAAATAGGATAGAGAGCGTATTTCTCTATTGAACAATCACTTACACAAATATTTTCCATCTCTGCGCACTCAGCGTTCTCTGCGGTAAAATATAAATTGGCTTTGTTTGGCTTTGCTCCGACATGCCGCCAAGGGGCGCTTTTTCTTCATAACCCTGTGCTACAACTTGACTTACTTCCATTTTGCAGCGCCGGCAAATTGGCTTTGTTTTGAAAGAAACACTGTGGAGATTTGCCTTCTTTTGCCCGAAAAGACTGAATCGCCCTATCTCCCATCTTTCTGCCTTCTGTATTCTGTCTCCTGTCTCCTGATTCCCTATTATCCTGATCACCTGCATCCTGTTATCCTGGTTCCCTGGCTCCCCCATTTTGGCTTCTATCCTCCGTCTTCCGTCCTCTGTCTGCTGTCTTCTGTATTCTTATCCTATTTTCATTACTTACGGGCATATTATACCCAGAAATCGCTTCGGCGTCAAACGAAAATCTTCTATTAGACGCGGATTGATACCGATGGACCGGGGTTAGAGGAAGAT
>CAZPJZ010000359.1:0-3574 GCA_964586995.1 uncultured Pirellulales bacterium
GCGACTGCGTGGTCGATTTCAAGGACCTCGCTATGATGGCCAGCGGCTGGCTCAATGACGGGCTGTCCATCTTGCCGTAGAAGGTGCCTATAGAACGTTGGGGCTAACTAAGCCGATGTTATGACTTTCAGTCTGGGGCCTGTACGGATGGGTGATCCGTACAGGCCCCGGTTGTTTTACGGCCCGGCGGGCGATACACCGGGCGTAAACGCATCGGTTAGATGTCTTGTCCGGGCGGCAAATTACATTGACCGGGCAGGCGCGATCTGCAATTATATCCTGCGGCTTGGCCCAGTGTGGTCCGTTCGTGGGAACTTTTCGGGCCTGAGTGGGTCTAAAGGCCTCTGCAAAATTGCAGGTTAGGCATACTTTGACAAGAAAAAACGTTTTTTGTTTTTTTTCTTGTCAAACAGTAAGCTGTTCTCTGACAAATAGTTAAGCGATTATTTAAGAAAACCAAAAACGGATTTCCTTAAATAATATATGCCTAAGGTGCAATTTTTTAGAACTCATTGTGTCTAAACAAAGGAGCGAAAGTGTGCAGTCGCACCCTGCCCATATCAATGTCGACGATGCGGTACTGGTTGAGCGGTGTCGCAGGGGCGATTCTGCCGCCATGGAGAGGCTTATTCTCAAGTACCAGAATCGAATCTACAACGTGATATTGAAAATATGTGCCAACGGCGATGATGCTGCGGAACTCACGCAGGATACGTTTGTCAAAATAATACAGAGCATAGGTAAATTTGAGGGCAAAAGCAGTTTCTATACCTGGGCCTTCAGAATCGCGGTTAATTTGGCTTTGAACTACTGCCAAAGAAACGCCAGAAGGGAGTTCAGAAGCCTGGATGTGGAGGACGATACGCACTACTCAGAATCGAAGCAGGTACTGAAGGACTTTTTGAGCGACGATAAGTCACCCGATCCGGCTGCGGTGGCTCAGAACAACGAACTATGTGAAATGGTCGTTAAGTCGCTGATGAAACTGGACGATGCCCAAAGAACGGTAGTTGTCTTACGGGATATTGAAGGTATGAATTATGCTCAGATTGCCAGCGTGCTGGATATCGAGCTGGGTACGGTAAGAAGCCGGTTGAGCCGAGCCAGAAGCAGGCTGAGACAGATTATGGAGGCCATTCTGGAATGAGTCAAAGCGATTCCCATATTGACGAATTGTTGAACAGCTTCATTGACGCAGAGCTGACGCAGGAGCAGCGACGGCAGGTTGAACGGCTCATCACAGATGATGAGCAGGTTGCCCGCCGCCTGCGAGACCTGCAACGGTGTAAGATACTGGTGCAATCCCTGCCCCGTGAGAAGGCACCGGACGGGACGTTCGAGCAAACAAGGCTGTTACTGGAGCGGCACGCACTAATGGACCGGCAAATTCTGGCTGGTGCACGCCGACCAAGCACGTTGCTCGTGGCCCGCCGTGTTCTGGCTGTTGCCGCCATGATCGCGGTGGTGGCTGTCTTGGCAGTGGTGATACACAGCATCAGTACTCCCGAAGGTGAACCGCACGGGCCAGCGCCGGCTCCTGTGGCGCCAGCCGTGAGCGCGGCCGCGGGATTCGCCGGGAGGCTCGAGCTGCGAACGGACGTCCCCACGGAAGTCGGGGCCTTCGTCAGCAGGGCGATTGCCGACAGCGGTCTTTCCATGCAAGCCGATATCAGAGGCACAACGGACAGGAAGGTGTACTCTCTTAGTGCCGCAAAGGGGGACGTCAATTTGCTGCTGCACGACTTGGCGACCATCTGGGATAAGTTCGGTTCGGCAACCTTGTTCGTTCAGGCTGAGCCCTTCGGCCCGAAGGTAACGGTGGGCGAGATTACAGCGCAGCAAATTGCCACCATAGTCAACCAGGACAGCCGAGAGAAGTGCATTAAGGTGGCCGGCGATTTTGCCGTGCTAAATCACATGGCCAAGCTGCTGGCAGCCAACGAGGTATCGAGGGTTATGGATGAGAAAAAGCCGAGTCTGCTCACGGTGCCCAAGCCGTTCCTGACCGGCGGGCAGGAACCATTGCGCAAATCCGCCCAGCCCGACCCGGATGAGCCGCAGGTGCGTCTTACAATAGTGGTTCAAGCCAGCAAATAGCCAATGGCCGAGTTTAGAACTTCTGATAGGACCTGGCCTTGTCGCCCAAGCGTAAGGAAATGCTTGAAATAGAAAATTCTTGCCTTGTCGTTGTTGACGTCCAGGGCAAGCTTGCGCAACTGATGTATGGCAAGGAGGCTCTATTCAAGAACATTCAAATCCTCATCAAAGCCGCCAAGATTCTCGATATTCCAATCTTATGGTGTCAACAATGCCCGGAGGCCCTTGGGCCGACGGTGCCTGAAATAGCCCAGCTTCTGGCGGACCGTGAGCCAATAAACAAGGCGGCCTTTAGCTGCTGCGGCAGCGGACAGTTTAATGCTAGGCTAAACGAACTCGCTCGACAGCAGGTTCTCTTGTGCGGCATAGAGGCGCACGTCTGCATTTATCAAACGGCGATTGATTTAGTCGGCAAAGGCTTCAGCGTGGACGTCATCGCCGACGCTGTGTCTTCCAGAACTGCAGAAAATAGGCAAATCGCACTAAAGAGAATGGCCAGCGACGGCGTAAATATCAGTTGCACTGAAATGGCTTTATTTGAACTATTGAAAACCGCCGAACACCCGCAATTCAAACAAATCGCCCGGCTGATAAAGTAACCTCTGGTTTCTCTCCGAGATCAATCGTTTTCTGATGTGGCTGTAAAGAGCTCGAGTTGCCTACTATTTTCTGCCCCCCGGACTCTGACCTTTTCCAACATAATGCAGTGCGGGTCTACTGTCTCGTACTTAACCCGATTCCGTGCTATCTCGCAATAGCCAGGGTGAAGGTCAACTCCAATCCATTTGCGGCCCAGCGCTCTTGCAGCCACACAAGTGGCTCCTGTGCCATTGAACATGTCAAGTACAATGTCCCCCTCGAAGTCAGTTTCAGGACACTCTTTGAATGTGTACATCATTATCAATCTTTGGGGCAGGACTACTGGGAATGGGGCTGGATGGCCCCCTGCCCTCTGGACATCCTCCGGGTATATCGGCCATACTTGCATAGTCAGGTTTCGCCATTCCTGCTGTGTCAATGCACTGGCGTCTTTTGCCTGTTTTGGAATGGCCGGCGGCACACCATCTTTCACATAGACGTTGATAAATTCAATCGTGTTGTCCTCATAAATATTTGGTGGATAAGGATAGCTTCCAAACATCTTTACAGATGTTTGCTTTTGCCAGACGTAGAGGCTGAATCTTTGAAGTCCCGGTATGTTATCCAGGATAGAGCGCTCAATGTCATTGTTGATGTTTTTTAAGTGGCGTGTATGATTTTTGTTTATAACCTTCTTGGGGATTGGCATTATGGGCGTAATTATGGCAAACTTGCCGTTTGGAATTAAGACCCGCTCTGTCTCCTTCCAGATTGGCAGAAGATCGGAAAGGTACTGCTCGTAGCTGGTTTGCCCGATCTGCCCGCGGATTCCATAGTCGACGGTATCCCAATACGGTGGACTTGTGACGGCAAGTGCCACGCATTCACTTGGTAACTT
>CAZPJZ010000360.1:0-3568 GCA_964586995.1 uncultured Pirellulales bacterium
GGTCGCGTCGCTCTTGACCCACCTGGCACCATCAGCCGGGTTGGGTTTCCAGGCCGTCACGTTCGGCGCTGTGAAGCTCCAGACATTGCCGGTGTGGATGGTTGTGCCATCGGCCTCAACCTCATCGATCCGCCAATAATAAGTGGTCCCTGGTGTGACGCCTGGGCCGTGATAGTGCACGGTTTGTGGACGCCCATAGCGGAACACAAATTCGAGGGCATCCGGATCGGTGCCGAAGTACACATCGTGGTACGCCGCGGTATCGCCCGCTTTCCATTGAAGCAGCGGTGAGACCACATCTGTAGCACCGTCAGCCGGGTTGGGGCTGTAGGCTTTTAGACGCAATGCCAGTTGTTTTACCTCGGCTTCCGTCAATGCGTGGTTGTAGATGCGGACATCGCTGAGGCGACCTGACCATCGTTCCCTCGCTGCGTCGCCACCCATGTAAAAAGGCTGAGCAACAAGTGTGGCATTGATAGTGCTGCTTCCAGAGACAACACCATTGAGATAACGGGTCAAGCTTGCTCCGCGCTTGACGACCGCATGGTGAATCCACGCACCGGCGGGGATGGTGTAAGGGATAAAGCCACTGTTGTTTCCATTATTGTAGTACTCAAAGTTCGTGGGGGTGAACTTGCTAAACTGTAGCTGGTCTGAAGCCCCGTAGCGATTGCCTAATATCACCTCGTTTATGCCAGTTCCATCACCATCCTGCTTGGCCCAGAACGCCCAGGTAAAGTCATTGGTAAGGGTCATTGCTGGAATAATCATACCGGCATCGACGTATGCTCCGGCGGTCTCGTCTCCATTAAAGCTCAGGACCACGCCACGCTCGGCATCATTGTACCAGACGGAGCCGCCTGGGCCTAGGCCACCGTTAGGGTTGTTGATGGTGCCATTATTGCCACGTCCCGATGAATCGGTCGCAACAATACCCGTGCCCTCCTCGAGCTTCCACCAACCAATGAGATTAGGGTCGACAGGTTGGCCCAAGCTTGTGCCAATAACACTGATTGCCAAAACCACAGAAACCAAGTAAATCGATTTTCTACACATAGTGTTCCTCCTTCAGAAAAAAGGCCAAAGTGGTAACATCTCTAACCAATATGACAGAACTTGCCTGGACTTGAACTCACCTCCTTCCTTCAACAATAACGTCGACAAACCTTATAGCCCGATCTTCATAGGGCGCAAAACTCGCGCGCCTGCCTGACAATATTTATACCACATCAGGATGCTCTATTTCAAGAGAAAAATCCAAGTATTATCCCCGGAAACTCAGGCGCAGTGATATGCTGTGGGGGCTGATAGAATATGCTGAAATAGGAGTCCAAGAAGGAATGCATCCGCTCCCGTTAGAAGCAGATTTATACCGGTTTGCTTTTACTGTGCCAGGATTGACGGGCGTGAAATCGTTCGTCGTTGGCTCTAACAAGTTCAGCAACTTGCTTTTTCAAAGCTTCGTTTTCAGCTTGCAGTTCAGCAATTTGCCGCTTACAGAATTGTTCTGCTTCAGACGTCAGTTTTTGCCCTTAAACCATTTACAACAATGGTTATTGTCGGGCGAACGCGGGCCTCCACTTGAAAAAAGGTACTTTGCAGCTTGAATTGCATCCCTGAGTATGTCATGATACGAATTGAGAATTTAAGAGGTGGGTATTCGGCGTTGGGTGTTTTGCCCAATACTGCCGAAATACCCGTGAACGGTTACGGAAGAAGTATAATTGGTGGAGGTTCACTTATGTTGAAGCGAAGGTTTCTTGCGTTGCTTACTTCCTGCCTGGCTCTTGTGTTCGTCTTGCCCCCGGCGCCTACGATCGGCGCCGCCAATCATATTCAGAAAGGAGAGATGGCCGGCTACCTGCTCGTTCCCCAAGAGAGAGTCCCGGAGACGTATAACGGCGGATTCTCCATGTATGTGGCAGCCTGGCCTCTGCTGGAGAACTATCCGGGGAATCGTTTTCAGACCGGTCTGCCCAGCACCTGGATGTTTGCTCAGTACGATGGTCCCAAGCCCGTTGAGAAGATGTACTCCGATATTGAGGGCGGCTTGGGCTGGTGGCGTGACACGCGGTTTGCCACGGAAACGCCGAAGTTCATTATGGGCGGAGTGGCTCTAAATTTCGTTGCATGGGCCAACGGACCGGGTGCCGGCAAAGGAAGGGACTGGGACAATCCAAGCGGCAAGTACGGCGTGGCGCAACTGAGCCCATGGGTTCTGTGGCCCCCGGATGGCCTGAATCTGAAACAAGGCACCTGCGGTGAGCTTTTCGGCTACGGGTATCTGCCGCTTCCGCTCACCGAGGCCAAATCTACCACGGCCGGCAAGAACGTTCCCACCGGAAACAACTGCTGGACCTTGTTTCTGAACACAGGCAACTTCAAAGGCCCGGTGGCCTTCTTCACTCCCTATTTCTGGTCCCACCCCTCCGTGGACGACCCTCGCCTGGCTGGCATGTTTCTGGATAGCCGTCCGTCCAACCCCAATAGAGCTTTGCAGATGGAAACCCAGTATGTTCCCAGTGTCCAGGCCACCGACAAGAGCGGCGAGACCTACGCCCGAGTCGCCCCCACCTTGTTCCCCCGAGGACCAAAGGGCGATTCGATGGTCGTGCACCGCGTGACTTCCTACACCAAGAAGGCCCTCTGGGACGCCGTGAAGGCCTGGTTTGAGGGCGGGCCCCCTGCCAGTGGCGCTGTCGACTCCCTGGGGGCTGTTGTACACAGCTTCCCAGGACGAGGGGGGGCCACCTGGAGGATCTATACACCCACTGCGGCCCGGGAAGAAAGGGCGCCTCTGGCTTGGAGTTCTTTTGCGACCCCCATGGCGCCTGATCCAAGCACCTTCGGGTACCGCTGGAACGAGCAATTCGTTACGAGAAAAGACACCAAAGATGGCCCGCTGGTAAAGCTGCCTGAGTACTATCGCCTGGTCGACAAGGATGGCAAGAAGCCGCAGTGGGTTGTGGTGTCGCCCGAAGACGTCCCGGCCGAAACAGGACTGGCCAATGTTCGCTTCAGTCGGCCCTCTGAGGGGCCCTCTGATCCCTACGTTACTCCGGACGATACGGACAGTTGCTGGAAGAAGCCCGGCCCCATGGCAGGCCCTTTCCACGCGCATCCGGGGGACGGCAGTGTGGTGACATACTACTGGTATCGATTCGCCGATCAGCCGGCATTACTCAACGCCGATTTAACGGATAAGGAGCGGGAGAGCCTACAGACACGGGTGGAAAAACTCCACCGGAACTGGAAGAAAGACCGTGACTACCTGGCGCCCCCCACGATTGGAAAACTGGCGGATATTGACCCCGCCTTGATTGTAACACCGCCTCCGGGCCTGGAGATAGGCTATGTACCCATCGTCACACGACAGGCGCCGCAGGATTAGGCCAGGACTCTGTGCGGTGAGCTTTCTTGATATACGAATGACTCGTGGAAAGGACCGAAATGAACAGGCGAACATTCCTGCAGGCTGTTGGGGCTGCTTCACTATCGCTGGCGTCGCTTTCCTGTGCCGGCGGCCTGACATCCCGCAGAAAGAGACCGAAGCCGAATATACTATTCA
>CAZPJZ010000361.1:0-3565 GCA_964586995.1 uncultured Pirellulales bacterium
TTGCCCGGACCGACGCATCGCCACGGTTATCTACATAAATTTGTCTCCGATGCCTGCATTTGTCAACTCTTTCCGCGTCGCGGCCGGTTCAATCGCACGATTACGGATTATCCCTGCGGTCAGCGTGTTTGTCGTTTTCGGCTCCAAAGACGGCGCTATAGCCATTTGCCCTAAGAAAAGCGAGTCTTGATTTTCGTTGTCAGGACAGCTACAATATGGGATTATGTATCGGCGTAAGAAATTCGGGGCGTTCACACTCACTGAGCTACTGGTTGCCATATCCATCATAGCGTTGCTGTTAGGCATCCTGCTTCCATCTCTTCGAAAGGCAAGGGGGCAGGCTCGAAGCGCAGTGTGTCAGGCGACATTGCGCAACCTCGCTCTGGCTCATAAGCAGTACGTGGCCGAGACCGGCATGTATTTGCCACATACCAGCTACGAGCCTTATACACCCTGGTACAATAACGACTATTTTAGAGCGGCTGTGGGTTTATCGAGGGCGTCCGACGAGCAAAAACAAAGGAGGTCACAGATACAGGAATGGCAGCCTAACATGCCCCGCAGGTTTATCTGCCCGGAAGCCAAGTATGCGCTGGAGCATCCTGAAAACGGTCTGTATGCAATGGACAGAAGTTACGGGGTCAACGTTGAGCTTGATGCCCGTGCGTTGAGGGCGGGGATGGGAAATCTGTCGGATAAGGACAGTTGGGTGACACAGCCTGGGACAAAGCTCTTTTTAGCCGATGCGCTGGATTGGTGGATCACCTACCTCAATTGCAGGCGATATTTCGAATACGGCGAGAACTACGTCGGCTTTGAAACATACGGAGCGATAGCGTATCGTCATTTCGGGCGGGTAAACCTGGCCTATTGGGACGGCCATGTCGGGCAGCTTCCAGCCGAGCAGGTCATCAATGAGTGCAGCCTGTGGTATCCATTCAAGCTCCTGCCGGAGTAGTACCTCGTAACATTTGAATTTATATGTATCCCAATATTGTCATACCTGCGAAAGCAGGTATCCAGAAACACGTGTGACAGCCTGGATTCCCGCTTTCGCGGGAATGACAATGTCCAAATTCAATTGTTACGTAGTAATAGTCTCGTTGGTCAAGCTGTGCCTTACGTGGTTTGACAAAGTGTTGTGCTAATTGCAGCGCTCTGGTGGTGATGTAGTATTTCGCGATCATGTTCGGGACCTCCCAGTCCGGCAGCTTTCCTTCCGCGAGGTATTGCAGATACGCTTCAGTAACTTTGCGAAAGTGGGCTTCGTGCCCGATTCGGTGCTCGTCAGGTATCAGCACCTGCCAGGAATTGCCCTGTGGCTTAAGCTCTATCCCGGGGTAAGTGCTTTGCAGCCCGGCGACTGCTCTCTTTAGAGAGGCCGCCAATTCATCGGTCCGCGCGCCCGGGGCAGGCTCTACGTAAAGCTCCGGCCTGTAGTCTTGTTCTTTGCGCTGGCGGATGATAATGTTCGCTTTGCTGCCTCTGAATAACGAATAATGTGTATCCTCTCCGCCCTGCGGGGCCTGGAAATTCCACCTGACCGCCAGCTTCACGTGCACGCCTTTCATGGCGTAAACCATTTCTCCATTCGCGAAACAGGGCAGGACTCCTTCGTCGTTCAGTTTGTCTTTCAGGAAATCCGGGAAATCGGGCGCCCCCGTCACCTGCTCATATTGCTGTGGCGTGATCATTGTTGGCCAGCGCCTGGCCTGTATGACCTGGATGTCCTTTTGGTAATCGACCGGCTGGTCCGGAAAGCACGTCCACATCACCAGGTCTATCAGATGGGTTGTCACGTCCACCAGCCCTTCGCCCTGCTGGGCAGTGTCAAAGAACCAGGTAGGTCGTTTGATAGGTATGCCGGAGACATACTTAAAGAAATGATGGACGCTCTCCTTAACAATCGCCGGCTCTTCTACCGAGCCTTTCTGCAACTGCCCGAACACGTCTTTGTCGGCCACAAGCATTCTCTGCAAGATACAGAAAATGTTAAAGCGCTCGGTCATAATGTCATAAAGCAGCACGCCGTTTTTCTCTGCCGTGGCAAAGGCTTCTGTCAGGACCTCGAAGCCGGTCGCATCAATGCACATCGGCTTGTCAGAAAAAACATTTAGGCCGGCGTCAACAGCAGACTTAATGTATCGGGTCTTTCTTTTGTTGTTACCGGATATGACAACGACGTTACCTGCCTTCTCGGCGAGCATCTTTTCAAGGTAATCATCTCCGATGTATACCTTTTCCCGCCAGTTCGTGGGATTCTCCGGGCGGCTATTGAAACTCTCGATGAGATTCAGGTACTCCCGCACCTCGGGGCCGGCAGGGGCGTAAACCTGGACAACCGGAGCTACCTGGTCGTACATAGTCTTCTGGACCAGCGCTGCGTGATAGTGTCCCGGATTGAGAATCACCAGCTTGACTTTGCCGTAACCTTTGGTGTCATGGATTTTAGACTTATCCGTGCGAGCGCAAGAACATAGCGCCACTACCCATAAGAGTACCGATGCGACTAAGAGGACATTTCGTCCCATGACCAGACTCTGATTCTCAGCCCTTACCGCCTGCCAAAAGGGTCGGGGATCTTGATGAGGTCGGCTCGTGTATGCCCCTTCTCTGTGACTCTGGCAAGAGAGTACACAGCTTCATCTTTGCCAACGGCAATTGAGTTAACATATAACGGTCTTTGTCCGTCTTTATAGAAGACCGGCCCGTGGTCGATGTACTTTGCGGTCGGAATATCATAGGTTATAAGGTGCAGGTTCTCCAGCCCTCTTGCTGCTCCCATCGCGATGCGGTCTTTACCCTTCAATCTCTTTCCATCTATATAGATCGGCCCACCGGTCAGATAATAAATCGTGTGGCCGTTTGGACCGAGGTCGAAGCCAAGGTAGCCGTAACTAAACTGGTCAAACATTCCACTTCGCTTTGAGGGTTCAGAGGTGATGCGTTCAACCACCTCCAGGTCCGGCTTACGGGGGTCAAACCGGAATAGATAGCCGGAATTTCCGTGCACTCCGTATGCCACGTTTTCCAGCGCATACCAAACCACTCGGCGCCAGTTATAGCCCATGTGACCGGCGGAGGCGGGGTCGTAGGAACCGAAATAATCTTTTCGCATATCAACATCCTCCATGATTCGAAGCGGCCCGCCTTTATAGTTGTAGCTGAAAATATCGCCGGTGGAAGCAGTAAAATAGACAGTACCGTCTCGCGGGTCGACGACCATCGACCGGCAGAGGGTTCGATATGTTTTTCCCGGCACTCCGGCCTCGCCCTCGGCGCTGAAAGTGCCGAGGTTCTTCATCTTTTTCGTACCCAGGTCGTAATGGATAAAGTAGCCCTTAGGCCAGGTAATCCCGTAGATCTGCCCTCGCTGGGTATCCATGGTCATGGTTAGAAAAGCCTCTCCATAAGGCGCTGTGCCCAGGTCTTGGAACTTGCCGCTGGCCATATCATAAGACAGTAAATGACCACCCGGATAGAGCTTGTAGCCCTTGGGAGGATTTCTAACCATCGTCTCCATTCCATCCACTATTTCATAGAAGCCGGCATGGGTCGAGAAGTA
>CAZPJZ010000362.1:0-3563 GCA_964586995.1 uncultured Pirellulales bacterium
CCGACAATTTCTTATCGTTCCGGACGGACCACAATTCCCCGGAGCCTATCGGCCAACACCATATATTGACTTGCGCCCGGCCGCTGCCGCGAAGCAAGATGCCGGAGTCCGCGTTGGGCGTCGGTGTCGTGATCACGTTGCCGTCGGCATCGGTCTTGTACGAGCCGTCAGGCAGAATCGTGGGCATCGGGTAAAGGCCCGAAGTCCGTTTGAAGCGCCACTCCACGTGCAGGGCGAAGTCGCCGAATGACTCTTGCGTCCAGAGATTCTTGTCGCCTTTGGCCTCGGACATAGCATCATAATCGATCACGCCGTCAAGGATCTTCCAATGGCCGTTGTCCCCTTCCGGCACCTTCCAGCCGGTGAAATCCTTGCCGTTAAACAGGATCCCGTAGGCCGGCCAGTCTCGCCAGTCAGGATAGGTCTGCTCCGGTGGCAGCTTGTGGGCCCGGGGCGGTGTAGGCGGGCTGCCCTGGTTGTAAAATACGTACAGGCCGCCCTTTCCGGCAATTATCACATCGTTGCGGCCATCCTTGTTCATATCGGCAATGTTGAGCTTCATTCCCACACTGACCGCGTAATTAGGCGGTGGATTGATTGGCTTCTCGTCCGGGTAATGTGGCAAGTGGTTGAACGAAAGGATGTGCCGCTCAAACTGGCCGCCTTTGATGTCGTACCAGAATGCGTACAAAGGCTCGAACGCCCCAATGTCGGCGCCGTGGTGGGCAAAAAGTCGTTTACCCGTGACCAGATCGGGCTTGCCATCTCCGTTCAAATCGCCAAGCGCCAAGGTGTGGAACTGACTGTACTCGGTCTCAATCCAGTGCGTCTTGAACGTGCGCTTCCCCGTACCATCCACGCCCTGCTGCAGCCAGGCCAAGCCGTAGGCATGGGAGGAACCGATGATGATATCGTTCATGCCGTCCTCGTCCACATCGTGCACGAGAATCGGGTGTGATGCCCCGCCTCCCCTGCCCTTGGCCGGCTCAAAACTGTAGTCGGCATGGAACGGCCAAGGCGTGTCGGTTGCGCGCGCGGGCTGCTCGTACCAGCCAACGGGCGTGACAATATCCATGCGGCCGTCACCATTTATGTCACCCAGGCCATTACCGTGGACATCGCCATCCGTGCCCACCACGTGTTCTATGAACCAGGGCTCGCGGTCGATGTGCTCGAGCCAGGTCACGCCCTGGCCCTTCACCAGTGACCAATGGTTGCAGAGGATATCCTCGTCACCGTCGCCGTCAATGTCACCGTGAATGACGCCTTCCATGTTCAGAGCGATATGAATCCTGGTTGACTTCCATACCGCGTCTTTTTTGCCTGGATTCTCATACCAGAAGGCGCCCTTCATAAACATCCAGCCGGAGCTGACGATGTCGGGCCTGCCGTCGAAGTTGACGTCCATGGCAAACTCGCTATTGTCGTCGGTCTCCGGGCCATTAGTCTCGGCCCCGTCACGAAAGTCCGCGTGCTTGATCCAGTCAGGGGCCTCATACCAGTTCCGGCCGCAGGCAATGTCCAGGTCGCCGTCTCCGTCCACATCTAAAACCGATGCGCATTCGCAGAATGGGCCAAACCAATAGGTGTTATTCGCCGGATTGTGCTGCGGACCGTCGATCTTCACCGGCACAAAGATCGTCTCAGCCGCGTGCGTCGCAGCACAACTAAAGACCACCAACAGAACCGATAGTGCCATATAACGCTGCATGATTGTACTCCCACAAAAGAGCCTCAGTTTTTTACCGCCGGGAGCACAGAGAACGCTGAGATGTTTAGTTTTCATTTCGCTCTGCGCTCTCAGCGTGCTCCGCGGTTAAACCACCCACGCGGCAACGCGTTTTAGCCCCCGCCTTTCGGCGGGGGTACCCCGGCCTGTGGCCGGGGCTAAAAATCAAGGCCGGTCTACAGAGACCACCCGAGTCGATACGATTCCTTGACATACTTATTAGCTGATTCGTCGTTCGTAAACCTCATATTCTCGGCGTCCCAGTCCAGCTTCTTGCCGGTGCGAATGGCAATGTTGCCCAGGAGGACGGCTTCGGTCAGGATGCTTGCCCAGTCGAAATTGCAGCTCGGCGTATCACCGCCTCTGATGGCCTCGACCCATTCTCCCCACGTTCCTGACCTGCGCTTGAGGGTCTTGGGCGGCAGCTTGTAAGCCTTCATCTTGGCCTCAGGGATAATCCTGGTCTCCAATATCGTGCCTTTGTCCCCGACGTACACGTTACCTTCAGCCGGCAGTTCGCGGCCTTGCTCCAATTCTGCCGGCCGCGGAGGCTTCAGACCGCCGTCATACCAGTGAAGCCGAAGCGGCGGCATGCCGTCACGGGCGGGAAAGTCATAGGTGACAATCGACGCCAGAGGGGCCGTCTCGTCGAACACCTTGCTGGCGCTGGCGCTGACACTGGTCGGGTAGCGCAGCTTTAGCGCCTTGAGCACGTGGTTGAAATGGTGACAGCCCATATCGCCCAGTGCACCCGTGCCGAAGTCCCACCAGCCGCGGAAATTCCAGGGATGGTACACGGCCGGGCGCGGTCTGTTACTTGCCTTGACCTGGCGCAACGCCAGGTCGCCGTCACGCCACTCGGCCACGAATGGCCGCATCGGTGCCGGGCCAATCCACAGGTCCCAGTCGAGGGTCTCGGGAATCGGGTCTTGTCCCGGCGGGCGGAGCATTCCCTGGGGCCATAACGGACGGTTGGACCACACGTGGGCTTCATGCACGTCACCAATCGCCCCATCCCAGAGCATCTCACACAGGCGGCAGACAGCGTCCGTTGTGTTGGATGAAGCGGTCACCTGGGTCGCGACTGCGGCTTGCCTGGCCGCCTTGGCCAGAACTCTCTCTTCTGCAATGGTCCGGGTCAAGGGCTTGACGCAGCAGACGTGCTTACCTTTCTTGATCGCCGCCATGCTGATTACGGCGTGCGTATGGTCGGGCGTACCACAGTATACCGCGTCGATCTTGTCCCCTTCTGCCGCCAGCATCTCGCGATAGTCACGATACCGCCTGGCCTGGGCAAAGCGGTCGTAGGTTCGCTTGGCGTACACGCTATCGACGTCGCACAGGGCGACAATTTTGGTATTGGCCTGCTCGCTGATGCCGATGAGCTGGCCGTGTCCCACGCCGCCCACGCCGACACCGGCCACTTGAATGTTCTCGCTCGCAGCGACGTGCCTTGGTCCACCCAAGACGTGCCGGGGCACAACAGCGAACGCGGCAGCCGCGACCGCTCCCTTTTGAATAAGAGCGCGCCGTGATAGACGCTGAAGACCGGTTGATGTCCTGTTTCCGTCCTGCGAGCTGATGGCAGCCGATTCAGATTTACCTACAGTAGTTCTCATTGCTAAACTCCTTGTCAACGGATAGCGTGCAGCGTTTAGCGGATAGTCTATACGCTCCACGCCGTACGCTCAACGCTGTACTGATACCCATGTTTGCCTCTGGTTGCTGTCCATAATCGCCTCGCACAGAACCATCTCTCGCAGACCATCCTTGAAGGTAGGGAACGTAGGCTCTTCAGAGCGGTCACCGGCGATATAGGCGTACACTTCTCTGG
>CAZPJZ010000363.1:0-3563 GCA_964586995.1 uncultured Pirellulales bacterium
ACTTTTCGCCGTAGGTTCGGGCCTGGCCAATACTATAAACAGCCGGAATCCTGTCTTTGCAACTGAGAACATCTTGCATCGTCACGCCGATGGTCACTAAGCCGGCGTAGACGCCCTCGGCGGGAATAACCTGGTCGGGCTTTTTCAGATTCAGCGTGGGAAAACCCAGCTTCTTTCCGATTCCTCGGCCCGGTATGACCTGCTCGACGAGCCGATAGGGCCTGCCCAGAGCAGCCGCGGCATCGGCGATGTGGCCGCTTTCGAGCATGTACCGTATCATCGTGCTGGAAACGCGGACCGTCTGACCGGTCGAGAGCTGGATTGTCTTGGGATCAACTACACAGACCGCAAAACCTTCCTGGGAACCGAACGCCCGCAGCGTATCGATATTGCCGGCCCGCTGCAGACCAAAGTTGAAATCATCACCTTCAACAACCACGCTCGGCTGGACGCCGTCAACAAGAAACCGCCTCACAAAATCTTCCGGCGCCAGATTCAGCAGCTCGCGGCTGTCTTCTAACACTATCAGACAATCCACGCCGCATTCTTCCAACAGACGGATCTTCAGCTCCAGAGGCGTAAGCACGCCCGGCGCTCGTTCAGGATACAGGATGGCAACCGGGTGCGGCTCAAACGTCATCGCCACAAGTTCCACCGCCTTTTTGGCGGTGGCTTGTCCGGCGGTCGCCAGTATGGCCTGATGACCAAGGTGGACGCCATCGAAGTTGCCGATAGTCAGCACGCAGCCTTTGCTGCTGTCATCAAGGTCGGATACGCTTTTCACGACTCTCATGCCATTTTGCCTCTTTCCGCAGCGGCGTTGAGCGTTATTAAAGTCGGCCTTTCGGCCGGCAGAACGGAGTCATACTTTACCGTATACGGGCCGGAATCTGCAATCGCTTTTTATTACATCCACCCGCAGCGAGGCACACGTGCATACAACCACAACATCCAAAAAAGCGAGAAACTCCCAAAAAAATCTGCAACTTAGTTGCAATTTTCGAACCGCTGTGTATATCATATCGTATTCAGTTAAGCAACAGCCTGGCACCTGTTTTAGGTTGGGTGAGAATATGAAACCGCACAGCAGAGTTGCGACTATTATGGCCGAGCTAAGAGCACACGCCCCATTTACCTTGTTTGGGGCGTTCACGGGCATCGTGTGCATGGTGCTTTTCAGAAACCTGCAGCACGGGATAAGCTACCGGATATTCTACATTTTTCATCCGGCCCACGTGCTACTAAGTGCGATTGTGACCGCTTCAATGTTCGAGCTGCACAGCAGAAGGCCCAGACTGATTGTCGTGCTACTTGTGGGCTTTTTCGGCTCGATAGGGGTCGCTACGTTGAGCGATTCGCTAATACCCTATATCGGTGAATGGCTGTTAGGCATGCACATTCACCTGCACTCGCACGGACACGCAGGTTTCGCCCATGATGCACATATTGGTTTTATCGAAGGCTGGTATATTGTAATACCGGCGGCAATAGCGGGCACGCTGATAGCATATTTCAGGCCCAAGACAAAAATCCCGCACGCGGGCCACGTCTTATTGAGTATGTGGGCTTCGTCGTTCCACATAATCATGGCTATGGGCGGTATGCTGTCGGTCTGGCAGGCCATCGGCAGCTTCGGATTTCTATTTTTGGCAGTATTGCTTCCCTGTTGTTTCAGCGACATCGTTTTTCCATTGCTATTTGTTGAACGCTCTGCGGAGTGCTTGCATCGGCACGCCCACCACTAAAGCGATAAGAACCGGGCCGGGCGGGTCGCACACAGAGCACAGCCGCGGCCGTAAGGAAGCGGCCGATTTTCCGGGAAAAATGACAAGGTCAAGTTCAGACACACAAGCCGGCCAAATGCTGAAAGCGGCGAGACTCTACCGCACCGAGGGCAGAATAGCCATATTGAAAGTGCTGCTCAAAGCGGGCAAGCCCTTGACGCAGGAAAAAATTGGCCGGCGATTAAGTGCAAAGCGCTTCGATAAGGTCACCATCTACCGCACGTTGGCGAGCTTGTTAAACGCGGGCATCGTCCATCGGGCTTTCCTGCACCAGCGAGCCTGGCATTTTGAATTGGCGGACCACTGCACCGAGACGCAATGCCACCCGCATTTTACCTGCACTAACTGCGGCAGCACGCACTGCCTTACGGAGATATCGGTGCCGATGGCCAAGAGCCCTCACCGAGGATTCGTAATCCGGCGCCAGCAGGTCCGCCTGGAGGGACTCTGTCCAGCATGCGTATGAAGACTAGAAATATAATTTGCTCAGAAAAAAACGATTAAAAGTTCAGAAAGGAATGTACAATGAGGCAACGTAAATTTCTAAAAAGCTTCCTTGCAAAAGAGCTGAAAAATCTTCGATCTTTATGAACACAAAGATAGCCTCTTTATACTTAGGCATAAAGAAGAAATTGTGAAATTTTTTGCTGTTAGCAAAAGATTTGTAATATTCGTAGAGCCAGACTAGCATGTGTAGTTTGTTTAAAAAAACTCGAAAAGCCGCTCTCATAATTACGATTATTTGCTTCGTGGCATTGGTCACAGGCCTAACGCTTAGGGTGCACCTCTGCGAATGCGGAGCCACAGAAAAACACGATTCGAAGCACTGCTTGATCTGCCAGCAGTTACTTGGCTCAGCCAGCAAATTCTATACAGAGCCTCAAATTCAGATATATGCGCATTGCGAATTTCAGTCCTTAGCTGAAGCTCATCCCTCATTCCTCATTAAACGACTTACACTGCATCCCTCTGCGCCGCGCGCCCCTCCAACAGCCCCTTAGCGGCGTGGGCATAAAAGCCGAGAGTCAAGCACGCATTTCGACTTTATCGCCCAGAAAGAACCTGTGAATTGATGTAAGAGCTGTCTCGAAAGGTCAGCAGACAGTCAAATCGCTATTTCTCGTTAAACAGGAAGGAGGCTATGAAGTATGTCACGACGATTGGGAATCTTGATTACGGCAGCCGCAGTCATATCGGTCTCGAATTTGGCTCAGGCAGAATGCCCTGTCGCACACACTCATATTGGCAAGAATCCGACGTGGCGGCCTGCCGATTGGGGGCCGCCGCCCAGCGGTGCAGTTGATACAGACTCAGCCGATGATAATAAGCTGTGGTTTTTCGCGCTGCCGCCGACCCATCCCTCGGGGACGCCAGGTTGGCCAGACTGGACTAATGCAAAGGATGAAGTATTCTTAGCTCTGGAGCGCGTCCTGGAGGCAGGCGAGCCCATCGCCAAACCGAGTGATCCCAACAAACTGCTTCACACGTGCAGATTCATGTGGAGCAAAGCTGGAGGCTACGGCGACCCCTGCGGCGTCCAGCACCTGGATGGCTGGCATTCTGCTCACGGACCGCAAGGCGCGTGGAATCTCGAAAGTATAGATCAGAACACCTTACCAGCCTGGAACATCTACATTAAACGTGAGCGCATTTCTTCAAATCTGCTGGAAGACGACTTCTTCACGCTCTTGCCTGATGATACGCCAGCTCTAACCAAGGATGGTGACAAATACCGCTTGGAGAAAAGATGGCTCCAAGACAAAAATGCCTGGGGCTTCC
>CAZPJZ010000364.1:0-3557 GCA_964586995.1 uncultured Pirellulales bacterium
CGGCCCTGATTTCGTCGGTTATCAAAAGGATGTCGCCGATAGCGGTGCGGCCGTAATAGCCGGTGCCGCCGCAGTGCCGACAGCCTACCGCCTCGAACATGTGTGAGTAATCTATGCGTTTGCCTTCAAATTCTTCGACCAGGGCCCTGGTTAGCCTGGCTGGTTTTTTACAGCGGTTACATAGCAGCCGGAGCAATCGTTGCGAGATCAGAAAACTCAAACCGGAGGACAACAGCAGCGGCGAAATGCCCAGGTCGAGCAATCTGATCAGAGCGCCCGCATTGCTGTCACAATGGATGGTGGCCAGGACGAGGTGGCCGGTTTGCGAGGCGCGAAGGGCAATTTCAGCAGTTTCCTCATCCCGTATTTCGCCAACGCAGATCACATCCGGGTCCTGTCTGAGGATACTGCGCAAGGCCTTTGCAAAGGTGATATCGGCTTTGGGATTGATTTCTATCTGGCTGGTCTGAGGCAGATAGGCCTCGATAGGGTCTTCAACCGTGATGACATTTCGGGTGAAGCGGTCAATGGCATTGAGCATACCATACAGGGTGGTGGTTTTGCCGCTGCCGGTGGGCCCACACATCAGGATCATGCCGGACGGCTTGCTTATCGCGGACTTTACCATGGATAGCTGCTTGTCCGTGAAGCCGACGTCGCCCAGAGTAAACGTGCCGGCAGTTTGATTCAGTATCCTGATCGACAGCTTCTCGCCGTTGAGGACGCCGGCGCTGGCAACGCGAAATGAAGCGGTCGCCGTGCCCTTTTTGGCGGTAAACGCGCCGTCCTGGGGTCTTCTTTTCTCGGAGATGTCCATGCTGGAGACCGCTTTGATACTGTTAACGACGGCCTTGCAGATGTCGGACCTCAGTGTCCTTGCCGTTCTGAGCACACCGTCTATGCGGAATCTGATGGTGTAGGTGACTTCGTCTTGCGGGTCGATCAGGATGTCGCTGGCGCGTTGGTCGAGGCCGTCTGCAATAATCTGCCCGGTCAGATCAAGGATTTTGCCATCCTCCGGTTTGCCGGCACCATGACCGTAAATTTCATCGATGCTTCTTCCCGCGGAATCCAGCAGTCTTATGGGTGAAACCTTGGGTCGGCGGGCGCCTCTGTGCGAGCGGATATGGTTTACGATAGCAGCTATCTGCTGTTTCAGTGATTCAAGCATGGTCTGGTCGCCCCGTGCGGAGGTTCTGGCCGCCTGCACGGACAGTAGGGCGAGCAGAAACAGCGGGCCGGCGAAAAGGGTTATAACGTTGGCCAACGGCTTAAACTTTTTCGGTATAAGCGGGCTAAACTGCGTAATCTGGACAAGATATAAGCATAGATAGACCCACGCAACGAGCAAGAGCAGCCTGACAAGGCTGAAAGGCAGTGATGAGCCGGATGAAGCAGTAAGGCTGTCCGCAAGCCAGCAAGATGCCCAGGCAAAGAGGGGGGTCTGAATGCAATCCGGTGCCTGCATGTTGTCTCTCCAGAAAACCGTCGTAGACAAACACCCGCTGGATTTATGATAGCATTTTTTGTCCGCTATGACAACTTAAAAACTCATCTGAGGTGCGATTTACCACAGTCGGATGGGCGAGCATCGGCCTTAGGTGGTGTTCGTGAGCACGCTGGTCGGGACGGTCATCGACTTACAGGTCTTCCAGTTCGGCCAGGAAGGAATCGGATGCATCCTCATCCAGGTCTGCAAAGATGTCGGATTCGTCGATTGGGCCTTTTGCGGGCGCCTTCTCGGGCTTGGCCGGTTTCTTTGCGGCCTGCTCGGGCCGGACGATCTCGGCAGGCTCACCGTCGATCTGAAGCAAAAATGTCAGAGGTCCTATCTTGATATAGTCGCCGGCTCGAACCGTCGCATCCTCTATGCGCTGGCCGTTGAGGTACGTACCATTGCGCGAACCCAGGTCGCGGACCTTCAAGGCCTCTTGGTTCTGGCTGAACTGGCAGTGCCTGCGTGAGACGGATGCAAGGGGGACGCGCAGGTCGCAATCGCGACGCCGTCCAATTATCGTAATGCTGTTGGACAGAGCGAAGGTCTTATACGACCCATCTTTCTTGAACAGCACCAAATTCACGTCCATCCGATCTCCCTCGTCATCCGAGCAAAACCTAACACTATTATACAAATAAAGGGGTCGCGCAACAACACTAAATCTGACGACAAATAATATTGTCCGATGTTGCTCAGCGGGGCGAAGTCAAATAAGTCTTTTCGGCAAAGACAGTTATGAGAGGTTTCCGGCAAGCAGTCCCCACTGACGGCGGTTATCATTTGCCGGTTGATGACCTCAGGGGTAAACATCCGGCGGGACTTGCTTGACAAGTTGGACTGACCCGATATATTTGCAGAAACAGAATGGATTAGGGGACGGATTGTCTTTTATGGCACATGTGACATTGCCTGACGGCCGGATACTGACGGTCACCGATGGCGCGGCGGCAAAAGATTTGGTTGAACAAATAGACCCGCAGTTGGTCGCAGTGGCCGTGGCGGCCAAAGTAGATGGCAGACCGGTTGATTTGTCCACGCCTGTTACTGACGACGTGAACGTCGAAATTGTGACCGTCAATGATGACGAGGGCTTGGCGATAATGCGGCATAGCTGCGCGCATGTGATGGCCGAGGCCATTTGCAGTCTTTGGCCGCATACGAAGCTGGTCTATGGTCCGTCCGTCGAGGACGGCTTTTACTATGATATCGACCTTGATGAGCCGATTCGGCCGGACGATTTCGAGCGGATAGAGCAGAAGATGCGCGAGATTGTCGCAGCGGACCAGCCGTTCGTCCGCAAGGAAATGAGCAAAGCCGAGGCTCTGGCAAAATTGGCGGGCGATAAATATAAAGTTGATAACGTCAGCCGCGCCGACAGCGAGACGATCAGCTTCTATTCGCACGGCGAGGGCTTCGAGGACTTGTGTCGCGGCCCGCACGTGCCGAGCACCGGCAAAGTGGGAAGCTTCAAGATTATGTCCGTCGCCGGCGCCTATTGGCATGGCGACCCAACCCAGAAAATGCTCCAGCGGGTCTATGGCACTGCCTGGCCGACAAAACAGGAGCTGGACGATTACTTGGCAAGGTTGGAAGAAGCCAGGAAACGCGACCATCGTGTCCTGGGCAGACAGTTGGACTTATTCAGCTTCAATGAAGCTGGGCCTGGCTTTGCATTTATGCATCCCAAAGGGATGATTATCTGGAACGAGATAGTAGATTATTGGCGTCAGGTTCACAATCGATACGGCTACCAGGAGATCAAGACGCCGCTGATTCTCAACGAGCAGCTCTGGCACAGGAGCGGCCATTGGGACAACTACAAAGAGAACATGTATTTTACGAGCTTTGACGACGCGAGCTACGCTATCAAGCCGATGAATTGTCCCGGCGGGTGTCTGGTTTACAGGACGCGGCAACACTCCTATCGGGAGTTTCCGATGCGGGTTGCGGAGCTCGGCCTGGTTCACCGGCACGAGGCCAGCGGCGTCATGCACGGGCTGTTTAGGGTCAGACAGTTCACTCAGGACGATGCCCACATTTTCTGTAAGCCCGGGCAGAT
>CAZPJZ010000365.1:0-3545 GCA_964586995.1 uncultured Pirellulales bacterium
CTTCAAGGCCCCGATACGGCCGGATTCGAGACGCTCAGCAAAGACCAGGCCCTTTCCAACCTGCGAGACCATGAGCGAGAAGGTCTTTGTCACAGCGTTTGGACCTTTTACGCCCCTTTCATCGCGGGAGTGTGCAACTGCGACCGCTCGGATTGTCTTGCCATGCGCTGCACGGTGACGGAGGGAATTCCCATTATGTTCCGGGCGGAATATATCGCCGGAGTCGATCCGGACAAGTGCAACGGCTGCCGGCAGTGCATGCGCGTTT
Organism: uncultured Pirellulales bacterium; assembly: GCA_964586995.1. Lineage (GTDB taxonomy): Bacteria > Planctomycetota > Phycisphaerae > Sedimentisphaerales > Anaerobacaceae > JAFNGF01. Next base: position 269 of record CAZPJZ010000365.1, read on the forward strand.
GCCAATTCGGCGCCATAGCTTACAGCGCCGCGAATAAAAAGGCCCTGATAGATCAGAGGCGGTGCTACGGCTGCGGCATCTGCCGCTCCGTCTGTACAAAAGATGCAATCTGTATCGAGCCGCGCAGCAAAGTCCCCGCAGCAGCCAAACTTTGGTAGGAAACAATAAATTGAAATGGCCACCTATGGCCCAAGCTGGCTTAAATAGCCATTCAGAAAAACGGAGATATAGGATAACATGAGACGACTACGCATTGTAGCTATCCTGCTGATGGGATCATTTCTGTCCGGATGCTCGCAGGAATCAAGCGTGATTTGCTTTGCACCGGTCAAGCCGTTTGAGCCTCAGTCGGCCGCCGAATTGCTTGAAGAGCTCAACTCTCAACTGCCATTTAGAGTAAGTCCCCAGAAGTTCGTCTGCAAATCCAAGGATCATAGCTTGGTCGGTTGGGCAGTTGTTCGCACAAGCGGGCAAAAAGACGTCGTCAAGCAGAAGCTAAGTCACTCATCGACCCTGACTTGCTTACAGGTCGAAGCCCTGACGCCTGAGTTCAAGGCCATTGTCGAGAGGCAATGGCGACAGTCACAAAGGGTGACGCCCGCCGGTTGAGGTTCGGATTTTTCTTGTTAAATAGGAGGTCGTTCTTTGATAAATAGTCCAGTCACTATTTAGTGAAATCAGACAGACTTTTTCTTAAATAATATATGCCCGCCGCGACGGTAGCCGGCACGGCGGGCCTAATCTGCAATTAACCCATCTGGCGAAAACAGTCGCACGCTATTTTATCTTTTTTGGGCCGCGACCATTATTTGCCTTTGCGACTATGTTCTTCTGAAGGCCCGGCGGCAGCCGATCGTCAGATATGCGGACCCAGCCACCATCCATTGTCGCGCTTACCTGCCATTCGATACCAGAAAGGCGATAGAACCGGTTGTTGTAGTAGTAATGGTCGGACCAGCCCACCACCACGTAGACGTCCCACGTTGGATCGTAGGCAAGGTCTATATCGCCTGTGCGATTACGGTGATAACCGTGGGCCGGGGCGTGTGCGGGCGGCCCCTGCCGGGCAACCACCGGCCGTGATATTCGGCAAACGCTCACCTGTTCTGCACACGAGCTGAGTACCAATAACGCACAGCCACAGACAATTGCTATAAGTAGTACCTGCATTTTCGACTTCATAATAAGTTCCTCCAAAGCCATGGGCAGTTTTTACACTGTCTCCAATCTAAATATATATGAAATATTTTCCGCCCGGCAAAACAGCCGGCCAGAAGCGAAGTCGGAGAGCCTTTTTAGCCACAGATTACACAGCTTAACACGGTTTTTCAGCCGGAAATTTAGCCTTGTCGTTTCTGTTAAAACAAATATAATTACAAGCCATAGCAGGGCAGCAGGGCGCCACAATGATGGATATTCGGTCTCGTAGAGTGGGCGTTGCCCCAACAATTGCCTCTCCAGGCAAGCATAAATAGGAAATCTCACTTAGGACTATCTGATGCCATTTAAAACATTTGGTCTTTCCGACCCGCTGGTGCAGGGTATTCTTGCTGCCGGCTACGCCGCTCCCACCGAAGTTCAGTCGCAGGTGATTCCAGCCGCAACTGCCGGCAAAGATATTATCGGCTGCGCCCAGACCGGCACGGGCAAAACCGCCGCTTTCGTCTTGCCCATTTTGAACCGCCTCAGCCATGATCGCCCGGCCAAAAGGAGAGTTATTCGGTCGCTTGTCCTTACGCCGACCCGCGAGCTGGCATTGCAAGCCGAAAAGTTCATACTCCGCTATGGGCGATTCCTGCATTTGCGGACCCTGACCATCTACGGCGGCGTGAATATCAAGGGGCAGCTTACCGCGCTTCGTAATGGCGTTGACATCGTTGTCGCGACGCCTGGACGACTCCTCGACCATATGCAGCGACGCACCATCGACCTGCGGCACGTTGAGGTGCTCGTTCTCGATGAAGCCGACCGGATGTTCGATATGGGCTTCATTCGGGACGTGCGAAAGATCATCGCCACTTTGCCCACAAATCGCCAGACTATGCTTTTTTCCGCCACAGTAACTCCTGAAATAAGCACGCTGGCCGCAGGCGTGCAGAAGTCGCCTATAATGATACAGATTGGCCGGCCGCGCAACCCCATCGAAACAATCACACAATATATCTATCTGGTCGAGAAGGAGCAGAAAATTGCTCTTCTTCTGCACCTGCTCCACAGCGCCCACTTGTCCAGTGTGCTGCTCTTTTCCCGCACCAAGCACGGCGCAGACAAGATTCACCGATACCTTGAGCGGGCAGGCGTTGTATCGGTGGCGATACACTCAGGCCGAAACCAGAGCCAGCGCGAGCGCGCACTGGATGGCTTCAAAGGCGGCAAATACCGGGTCATGGTTGCAACCGATATCGCCGCCCGCGGCATCGATGTTACCGGTATCTCGCACGTCATCAATTTCGATGTCCCCGTCAATCCGGAAGATTACATACACCGCATTGGCCGCACAGGCCGGGCCGAGGCCACGGGAGATGCCATTACGTTTGTTTCGCGAGAGGAGCACAAGTACCTTCGTCAGATTGAAAAATTCATATCGCGCCAATTCACCCCGGTCGAATGTCCCGGCTTTACCTACACCAAGCCCGTTACGCCGAAGCCGCTGTTAGGGCTGCACAGAGGCAGATTTTCAACTGCCGGCAAAAGGTCGCGTTTTGCTTCTCGGCGCCGCCGACCACGCCCAAGACGTTAGCCCGAATTTTTCAAAGCCACAGGAAAATGAAAGTTGAAAAATATCGGCGAGTTTTAGTGTCTTGGTGTCTTGGTGGCGGAATCCAAAATCGGCAATCCAAAATCTAAGATTGTTTGACAAAGTCCAATAATGTGGTATAATTCATACAGTACAAAAGATTCAGAAAATCTTTAGGCCGCAAAGGAATGCACCTAACCTTAACAGCTTATAGGAGTAACGATGGCAAAGATACTGAAAACCTCGCCTGAGGGCAGGAAATGCATGTTTCCGAACTGCACACACATCTTGAGCATCTATAACCATGAGGCTTACTGCCATATACATCGGGATCAGATGCCCAAGGAGAAGAAAGCCAAGATTGCATATCATCATGTTGCGTAACAAAGAGGTGGATCACTGACCCACCGTGCAAAGCTACATGCCCGCTCTTTTGGCCCTTTTCGCGAGCCGTTTCTCTTTGAGTGTTTTTTGAGCCTTCTTTTTGACGTCTTTCTTTTGAGCATGACTTTGGGCCATACATTTTCCTTTCCAATTAAC
>CAZPJZ010000366.1:0-3542 GCA_964586995.1 uncultured Pirellulales bacterium
TGTACATCATAAATGACTTTTTTGCGGAGAAGCTTAAGGACAAGGCCAGCCGGTATCAGCTCGGGATCGTGAAAGTGATAGACGTCGGCCTTCTCTTTCAGGGCCAGTGTGAATAATCTCCACGCCATTTTCGTCATTCTGTCCAACCTATTCTTGGGCGTGGGCACGGGACGAATTTGTACTCCATCGACAACTTCTTCTTTGTTGTGCTCTGCCAGAAGCGTGACGTCGTAGCCGGCTGTTACGAGAGTTTTGGCTTGCTTATGGAAGACTCGCGGGTCGAACACTGAGTGAACAGAAGTAAGAATGCAAATCTTGGCCCGATCTTTGTCTAATGAACCATTCATGCCTTTATCTTCTCGCCCACCGGAGGGTTCTGACAGGATAGATAATCATAGTTTTTCAAGCTTTTTGAATAAGAACGCAAGTTAAGTGACATCTTTGGTCCTTATCGACCTTGCGAGGTGGATAAATACGTTCGCCAAACGTCCAAAGAGCACCGCTAAAGACTTCGTAGTACTCCTGTTCGATAATGTTTCCAGGATTTTCCTTGAGCCACGCATCGATTTGCTTGCGGGAAAAAACCTGACAGACATAGGGGGCATTCTGACCGTATCCTGCACCCTCAAGCTTGTACACATTGTCTACATATTGCTCTTGGTTATATGGAATCGTGAGCACGAGGTATCCGCCGGGCTTTAGCAGTCCGAACATTCCCCTAACGGCGGCTCTATGATCGGGGATGTGCTCAAGAACACTGATGCACGTTATTAAGTCAAACCGCTTTCCAATCTTCGGCCTGGTTATGTCCTCGTTTATAATATAGTAATGCCGATTGAAGAAGCTGCCTTTCCAATAACCTTTTATTTTGTCTACCGCCGTTACACGGAACCCGCAGTTTGCCATCATGTGTGGCCAAGCGCTTCTGCCAGAGCCGACATCAAGCACCTCGGCAGGGCATATTTTCGAAAGCCATTTAAGCGCAAACCCATACTCAATTGGCCTCTCGTTCATTTGCCGGAAAGGAGGCCTTTTCCACTCCAATATAAGCATCGGAGCAAGATACAGCCTACCCAAGATATTGTATAACTTAAAGAAGGTCCCCCTTATCAGCCTTGTTATGAACGTTTTAACGGCAAACACTCTTAATACCTGATTACTGTCAGTAACTTAGGCGGGGCCGGGCAGAACCCGCATTTGTCTTACCCGTGGTTAAGTCGATATTGCTGAGCAGAGACGCCTCTGGCAGTCAGTTAGCGATAGTCCAGCCAGTTATCGGCCAAGACGGTCAAGTCCAGCATATTAACGACGTCATCCTTTGGGTCAGAAATATCACAGGGCGGGTTCCAATGGTCATCACCAGCGGTACTTAGCCATGCCGAAGCCAAAATGGCCAGATCATGCATATCGACATCACCATCAGGCTCGAAGTCGCCACACGCGGGGGTGATTGCGAACCAGGGATACACGACATTGAAGAAATAGGTCCCATAGTTTAATGCTCGTGCATACTTCTCCAGCCTGAAGCTATTATATGCCACCGCCCCATGACGCAGCAGCAGGAAATATCGGTCAATAGTCGGCGCAAAAGGCTCCCCAGGCCAGTAAGCCCACTGCTTTTGCCCCGTCATATATGGAACAAGGAATTCCAGGGCCAGCGCTGGGCCACGCCCATCCTTCATTTTGTAGTTCCATAGGTCAATGTCGTCAAAGTTGTCACCCAGGCTGGCAAGCCGGAAAATAATGTTTAGGTTGTAACAGTGGTACAACAGGTTGTCAGCACGTCCCATTTCCAGCGGGTTAGAGCCATCCGCCGAGATTTGCCCAGGCATCCGGTGTTCTATGTAGTTGAGTATTTTCGCTCTGGCCGTGACTTCGTCACCAATGTACAGCGCAAGCAAAGCCGCCAAAAAATCATAATTCGACCCATGGTTTGCGGTGTTGGTACGCTCCTTATAACAGATAGCCTCGGCTTCCATAAAGTCCAGATAGTCCCGACACCACTTCTGCAGGCCCTGCTTATCGGCTTGCGACCAAGCAGGTGAACGCTCAAGGATACCGGCTCCCTCCAATATGAACTGAAACGTGTTGGCAATTCCCACCACCTCGCATGTGCCCGGGCTAAGGCCGGGAACCATCTGCGAATAGTAAGTCCGTGGGTACATCAGAGTCGCCTCGTCGAGAAAAAAAACGCGCAGCAGATAGGCTGCGTGCTCGGCGTAAGATTCATCATCCGTAAGGTAATATGCCAGCGATAGGTATAGCATTGCATGACGGAGGGAGCTTAGTGCGCCAAAATCGACGCTGCTACCGGGATTAACATAGCCGTCACGCCGAATCCACGGCAATCCATCCTCGGTATCAGGATTGGGCCAATAGTAGGAGCCGTAGCTTAGAAAATCGTGCTTATCTCCGCTTGGCGGAATTTCGTCTTTGTCCATAACCGAGAATGGCCCACGGCTCTTCCAGGTGTTCGCACCGCTTATTACACGGGCCATCGCTGGGGCTATGGTTTCATCACCGGCCCGCCACTTCTGTTTCGCCAGTTCCAAATACTCCACCTTCCACCAAAATGTTCGGGCAGCGCCGCCCTCTGAGGCAAATGTGCTACTTAAGAGGAGACATGCCAATACAGCAGCTCCGCAAACTCTATCCAACGACTTCATAATACCTCCTCCATAGAATCTTGATAACCACTTAGACTAATGCAGCGGCTACACTTGATCATCTATTACATTATCCAAAACCCTGCGATAGACCTCTAAAAGCCTTCTTGCCTGCGCTTCCCAATTATACTTTTCCAGAATCGCCCTTCTCCCATTTTCTCCCATTTTTTTTGCCTCATCCGGATGGTCTATCAGGTAATCAATTGCTTTGGCAATTTCTTTGGGATTGGCAGGATCAACCGTGATCCCGCACTCATTGCCTTCAACAATCTCTTTGTATAACAGAAAATTAGAAGCAACCACCGGCAGCTCAACGAGCATATAGTCAAACAGTTTATTAGGCAGACAGCTCATGTTGTTTGCATAGGGCAGATAGGTCACAACGCCTATTGATGCTTGGCAAGAGTACGTCTCCTTCTCCCCGTAGCCAACCCAAGAGGTCCGCTTTGTGTTCTGCTCTATATGTAAATTGGAAATCAGCGTGTCAACTTCTTGGGCAAACGATTCCGGGGTTACTTCACCTACTAAGTGTAATTGCCAGTCCGGATGCTTTGCTACCACCATTTCAAACGCCTCAAGCAATTCCCGAATTCCTCTGATTTCAGTCATGCCGCCCAGATAGATCACGCATCTCTGTCGTTTTGTTTTGCCGGATTCAGAAGCCCTAATTACAGGATAATTTTCTATTCGTTCCGTATATACCCTCATTTTTTTGTATCTATTTCCTACAATAGGCGTAGTGTAGACTACGCAATCGAAGAACGGAACGGACAGCTTTTCAAAAAGGTCAAATGACTTGCTAATTACTTGTCTTAAGCTCTTGATTATCCAATACTTGTCTAAGATGCTGTTCGGATAGTGCTCGTGTACATCATA
>CAZPJZ010000367.1:0-3540 GCA_964586995.1 uncultured Pirellulales bacterium
GCAGACTTGTTCTCAGACACCGTATTATCCCCAACTTTAATGCCGAGGCCGATGGCGTCAGCGTTGAGACTATCCTCGATGACCTCGTTGAAAATGTGGCGCTGCCGAAATAGGAAAGATGGTTATGTCTAGTAGAACCTTTTTAGTGGTGATTGGTGTGTTGTTATACGTGAGCAATTCTACTATAGCTGAACAAGCATCTGCAGGAGATTTAAGTAGACTAAGCGCTGACGCCCTCTCTGCCATGGAGGGTAATCAAGCAACCCTTGATGCCATACGCACCATGCAAGCAATCATCACGAAGAGCAGCTCACATTCCTTTCCCGACGAAAAAAGCTACAGTTTAGAGGAAAAGCACAAGATTATTTATGACGGCGAGCATTTCCGAAAAGACCAATTAGAGACCCGGTTTAGAGGAGCCGACGAATACAAAGGATATGAAAGAGCACTGCCGATTGGACTTGTGGATATTGATTCGGCGAAGTCGAATATAGATTACTTTCCGCCGAATAACAGGGTCTTTGTCCGACCTCCCAGATGGAGCGATGGTTATAAGATAAGAGAAAACGATCTACTGAGGTACCAGTCTGCACGGAATGCGACTTTAAAAGAGAACATCTTGGCAAGTGCAAAAAATGGTTACTACTTCACTGCGACGAGTGATACCGTCGATCGAGACGACTGCGTATTATTGACGTGCGACTACACCAATCCCGAATCTACATTGAAAATATGGGTTGTTCCGTCAAAGGGATACTGCATAAAGAAGGTCCAGGACGGTTCCAAAGGGAAGGTTGACTATGAATATACAACGATCTTGAAGGAATACTCGCCAGGGATCTGGTGGTTTGATATCGTACAGGCCAGGAAAACCACACTATGGGAGACCATCGTTAGCCGGTTATCAGTGGATTCGTTGACATTCAATGAGCCTATTGACCCGGAGATTTTCACAGTTTGGGGCATCGATGTCTCTCCGGAAACCAAGATCACGGATGAAATACAAGGTACTACGTACACTTTGGCGATTGATGATTCGAAAGACACGTCAGTGAATCCAATAAGTTACTTAAACAGAATGCTCGTAGTTTGGTTGGGAGTATTAGCATTGGCTGCCTTAGTCTTCCTCATCGCTTTAATCAAGGGTAAAAAAAGGTCCACAGGGAGCAGCAATTCTAAAATGGCAAGTTAACCGTGGGACAGAACCGAAAATATCTTGACCCGTTATTTCTGAGCAAGCTGGCGAATATGGACCTGGTGGCCCGCTGCGCGGTGGAAGGTTTCTTTTCGGGCTTGCACCCCAGTCCGTTCCACGGCTTCAGCGTCGAATACAGCGACCATAGGCAATATCATCCGGGCGACGAGCTCAAATTCGTGGACTGGAAGGTATTCGGGCGAAGCGACAGACTCTACATCAAACGGTTCCGACAGGAGACCAACACCACCGTATACATTCTGCTGGATACGAGCAAGAGCATGTCGTTTGCCGGCAATAGCGGTGTTCGCAAGATTGACTACGGATGCTTCGTCGCGGCGGCGCTGAGCTATCTGATGCTCAGCCAGGGCGACAGCACGTCTCTTGTCTTGTTTGCCGAGAAGGTCACCAAGCAGATTCCCCCCAGCTCCAGACGGACGCACGCCAACGCGATTCTGGCTGCGCTGCAAGCTGCCAAACCCGGCGGACGCACCCGCCTGGCGGATGTGCTGCATGCCTTTGCCGAAACAACCAAACGGCGAGGTATCGTCATTTTGATTTCAGATCTGCTCGACGACGAAGCTGACATTTACAAAGGCCTGACCCATTTGAAGTTCCTTAATCATGACGTGATTATTTTCCATACTATGGACCCACAGGAGCTCAGGCTCGATTATGAAGGACTTATTCAATTTGAAGACTTGGAATCCAAAGCCAAGATGTGCACGTTCCCGCGGTCCATTCGCGACCTTTATCGAGAACGTGTGGCCCAGTTCCTGGATGAGGTGCAGAAGACCGCCGGCAAGAGCCGCATTGATTATTGCCTGCTGGATACGTCCGAGCCTTTGGACAGGGCGCTCATCGCGTATTTAGCCAGGCGAAGGAGAAGGATGTGAGCTTTACCGCGTGGCTGTTTTTGCTGGGAGGCTTGGCCGTGGTGGGGCCAATCGTGGCCCATCTGCTGGCCAAGCCCCGATACAGACGGATACCGTTCACGATGCTTCGATTTCTGCGGAGCGGCCAGACGGCAAGCCAGTCCCGCAGAAAACTGCGCGACCTGCTGATCTTGCTGCTTCGCTGTGCGATTATCGTTTTGATTGCCATGCTCTTTGCCCAGCCGATTCTGCACATTAAGCCCAAGACTGAGAAAACCAGCGAAGTTTACTACCTGGGTCTGGATAATAGCATGTCCATGGCTTATTCCGATGGAGCGAACCGGTATCTGGATAAGCTAATCAAATCGGCCACCGAGTACATTCATGCGGCTGAGCCACACGGCCTGTTCAACCTTTGCCCGCTGGCTTCGGGCCATTGGCAGCAAGGCCTGACCAAAGAACAGGCCCTGGCGGCAGTGAAGGACTTGAAGGTCACGCCCGGCTGCGCTAATCTGGGTGACTTTCTTTCGCTTGTCGGCCGCGCTGCACCTTCGGGAAGTGCTATTTCCGCCCTGCTGCTGAGCGATTTCACGCCAAATACACTAAAGCAGCTTCTCGACGTTCAAGAACCTGCCATAGTACATAATGTCGATTACAAACAAATTGTTTCGTCGGAGCCGATCGACAATGCTGCTATCATAGCAGCCCATGCTGATGGAATTGTCGATGACAAGATTGTCATCAACGTGACCGTTGCCAATTACGGGCAAGTCGGGCAAAAGCGCCTGTTGACGGTAAGGACGCCGGACAATGAATCCGCCTCGTTGGAGGTGAACCTGCCGCCCGGATTAGCGTACAGCGTGGAGCGTGGAGCGTTTAATCTGTGCGCTATCCGCTGTACGCTCTACGCTGGTCTGCAGCCTGAGCAGCTCTGCCTTGCGATAGAGCTTAGCTTGTCACCGGGCGACGGCCTCAGAGAGGACGACACATTCTACCTGGGGGTCTTGACGCCGCAACGCAGGGATGTCCGGGCACTTCTGGCGTATGACAACCCGGATGAGATTTTCCTGATCAAGACCGCACTTGATACTCTGTCGCAAATGAGCGAACACAACCGGCTCCGCGTTAACTCGGTCCCGGCAGGCAACCTGACCGGATCTCATCTGGACGCAGCCGACGTACTTATCTGCTCGGGGATAACGGACCCGCTCGGTCGATTGGCCCCGACGTTGGGGCGGTTCGTCCGGACCGGCGGCAGGATCGTATTCTTTATGACGGATACTCCCTCGGCAAACGCCATGACGCAACTATGGCAGCATGATGTACTACCGGCATTGCCGCAAAAACGTGTGCCCGAACAGGTGTATGTGGAGCCGAGACCTTGCGACGAACAGGCCTGGGGCGTAGACAGCCTCGCCGCCAAAGCGCTGACAAATTATAGAATCGACAAAATCCCTTTTAAGCGGTGCT
>CAZPJZ010000368.1:0-3529 GCA_964586995.1 uncultured Pirellulales bacterium
TGGGCCTTAGTGTATGTGTTCGAGATGGACCTGGACATAAGCGGCGTAAGCGATGATGACGAAGAAGACCCGGGCGGATATGTCCGGCTAAACGACGACGATGATAATATGAACGGGACTCCGGACAAAGACGAAATGGGACCTGTCAACATGGAAAACGACCTGGTTCAAATTGATCTGTCCTATGAGCCGCCTAGTTTGACTGGGTACGCGAAGTTGGAGAGTCCCTCGGGGGGTCAGTATCATCTTAGAGTCTGGACAAGCCCTACCAAGGGGATTGGCAACATGATAATAGGGGATTCGGACGAGAAGGAAGTCTGGCCGATAGGACAGATGCCCTCTACTCTCTGGGTCGAAGGTTATTCCACCGGACCCGCAGAGTTGTGGTTACTCTTCACGCCGGACCAGCAAGTCTATCCCGGCGGTGGATATAACCATGACCCGGTAAAGTTTACAGTGGTGGAGGTGGATCTGGACATGGAGGGGGTACCGGATGCCGAAGAAACGAAAATCGGGGGCTTCATAGGTCTAAATGACGACGACGATAATCATAATGAGACGCCCGATAAGGATGAAACTGGCCCTATCACTGGTGAAGACGACCTTGTGAAGATAACGCTCAAGGATGTGCTTCCAACGGACCTGCCCATAGATGACCTGCATCCCGTGGTATTAAACGCCATCGCCGGCGGGTCCAAAATAAAGGTATGGGACAATGCGCAGAAAGAGGGAATACCAATATTCCTGCCCAAGTATTACGTGAACCGCTCACAACTGCCCGATGAGCTTTGGGTGGAAGCCATAAATGTCAGTTCGTACCCACGCGACATCACGCTTGCTATGGAGTATACTATAGCCGGCCACACTTTCGACGACAGAATCAACATCACTGTCGTGGGACTCGATCTGGAATGGGAAACATATCAGGACAACACGCCCATTGACCCGCATCCGGAAGTACCTCCCAATGGCGGAAAACGCATCTTCCCGGGCAAAAAGAACTATAACGATACCAATCCTGGCGACAGAAAAAAGGTCCGAGTCAAGGGTATTTTAACGCCTGCTGTTGATAATAGACACGTGTATTTTAGCGTCTGGGATGTTGACGACCCATGCTCAAGTCCTATTATTGACACTTACGACAAGCCAGCAGGACCAAGTGGCCCCGACAACTACGGCAAGAGGGGGGATGAAAATGCATATCTGAGCTCAACTAATGCCGTAACTGACGGCAGTGGAATTGCTCGCACAATGTTTATTGTCAGTATGAATCCGGGAGATAATTTCAAGATAGCTGGTTCCGTCAAGCAGACCAAACTCAGCCAGATGACACAAGAAAAAGCCGATGGCCTTGAACCTCTGCCCGATAGTGTCGTACTTTCCGAAATGCTAACCGTGTGGAGAAAATTGTGGATTGAACAGGACAGCATGGGCGCTGTAGCCAGCTCGGGACCTGAGAAGAACTACGTTTCGGGTACTGCAAGCTCATATCAGGATGGCCGAGTGTACTTGGGGCAGAATCTACCAGATGAATTGGACGATGAGGACCAGTTCGATTTCGGAGGATATCGCCCAACGAACAAACCACCTTATTTAGTTTGGTATAATTCCAGTCACCTTATTGCTGAGGACTACGCTGACGTTCGGGGTGATCCCAATGCAGACGGTGCCGCCATGACTTACGATTTATTTGATGATGACTATTATCCTGGAACATCGCAGCCACGGGTCACGCTACCCTCCTACCCAGGGCTCGATTCCTACGCGGTTGAGTTCGCGCGTGCCTATATTGAAACAATCTACCTAACAGATCAGCAAGACATAGTAAGCTTTAATCGGAATCTCAGTTACCTTGAAATCGAGTGGGGTCAGGGTGATTGGAATGACCATTTTGGTTGCCCGCCTTCTGCGGATTTCTGGAGTGTTCTTTCAGTCACCTGTTTTCAGCCGAGGTCCAGTAAGGATGGCGATCCAGAGACACAGGTATGGCCTGGAGAAGCACATCCATCCCGTAACGATCTAGCTTTATATCTCGAAGTAATCGAAAATGAAGCCGGTGAGGATGTGAGTCGAATTATGGCCCACGAAATTGGACATACTGGGGGCCTTGAAGAGTGTGATACTACCGGATGTATTATGGAACACGGCGACCATTTCTGCGATCATTGTCTATCGGACATGAGGGCCAATGGAAGTGGTTGGTGAGGGCGACCTTATTTGATTTGAATCCAACAGGAGATAGAAGATGAGAAAATTACCCAGTAACCTCGGAGTCGCATTTGTCGTGTTACATGTTGTGTTATCCTCTGTTGGGAACGCTGATTACCCTACAAGGATAGAAATTGGCGTTGAACAGAGAAGGATCAGGATCGGGGAACCTTTGCTTATTAGGGTAACTTTCAAATTCGAGCTACCACAATTTGCTCCAGAACCCAACCGGCTCCTCACCGCAATTGGTCCCGAGGCAACTGTTCAAATCAGAAAAACCGGAGAAGAAGTCCTATACTCAGGACATCGCCTTGGGCCATATGACCTGTATTTGCAGGACGAAAAAGGTCTTGAGTATAGCGGCAATTTCATACTTTTCTACGACCACTCCAAAAACAAACTCATATTTGATGATCCCGGAGTTTACACTATTGTTGTCCGGAGAACTCGTAGAATAATATCGAATCCCTTAAACATAGAGGTTGAACCGCCGGAGAACTCCGATAGACGCGTACTGTCCTTGCTTTCCGACCCCGATGACTATGTTTTCTTAGAATTTGGGGGCCATGGCGATGGAGAAAAACGGCCGGAAAGAATATCACACCTCAGCCAGGTTGTCGAGCAATATGGGAATACTTTATTAGCCATGTGGGCTGCTGCTCGTTTGGGCCTGGAATACTTCCAGCACTTTCATGAAAAGCATCCGAGCTTCGAGAAATTCAAATCTCAGTATCTACAGGGTCAAATTCAAGAGCCGCTTTTTGAGCAATCATATAAATATCTCAGGATAGGTGCCGGATTACCTGATGAATTTCCAATTCGTCAGGAGACTCTTTTGCAGCTATCGAGAGTTGAATACATGAGAGATAATCTAGAAGAAGCAATCTCGTTGATAAATGAAACAGCCAAAAAGTATCCAAATAGTAAATACGGAAGGAAGGCCGCCAAAGCCCTAAAGGAAGAGTTGCCGAATCTTATGCAGCGCGAACAGCCTGCACCAGCTTTCTGGACTCGCCGTTCTTTGTTGATTGGCGCGGTAGCCGCAATAGGTGTTGTAGTCTTCCTCTTACTTCTAAGGAAAAAGGTCACCAGGCGGTGCAAGTAGTTTTATTCATGGCCTCAATGCCCGTGCAGAATTAGGGACAGTCACGAGTGGCGGCGCTTCGCGCGTCGATGCGGAGATGATAGAACCAGTACACCCGGCCAATTAGTCGACCGAAGACAGGCAGGTGAAAAACAAAATAGCGGGCCTCTAAAAATAGGTGGCTGTCCCGAATGGCGTTTCCTTAAGCGGCATAAGCTACTCTCCATTGTTCACGCG
>CAZPJZ010000369.1:0-3526 GCA_964586995.1 uncultured Pirellulales bacterium
TCGTGCCAGCCAAGACGATGGCCCTGCTCAGTAAGGTCACAGGCGGTGAAAAGGAGCAGGTAGCGGTTAGGCTCGCCGAGAACCAGGTCCTGTTTAGCTGCGGGGGCGTGGTGATAAGCTCGGGTCTTGTCGAGGGCAATTTCCCCAAGTACGAGGACATAATCCCTACGGGCTACGACAAGAAGCTAAGTCTGCCCACCGAAGGGGTACTAAGCGCGGTTCGCCGAGCGGCCCTGTTAACCAGCGAGGAATCCAGAGGTATTAAGCTGGCCTTAAGCCAGGAGGAGCTGGTCTTCTCCGCCAGAGCACCAGAGGCCGGGGATTCCCGAGTTAGTATGTCCGTCTCTTACAAAGGCCAACCTATACAGATTGGCTTCAATCCCCAGTTCCTGGTGGATGCGCTGCGCGTTATACATACAGCAGACTTTGACCTCGAGCTCGGTGAGCCGGACAGGCCGGGCGTGATGAAAAGCGGCACGGATTTCCTGTATGTTCTGATGCCTATCAGCCTCGCGTAGGAGGCAAAAGCTCCTACATCAGACGGCCATCATTATCCAGATAGAAGTGAGGTCGGTCCGCAATGAGCAGGCAACAAAAACGTGGTGCTGCTAGTCAAGTCAGGCACAGTCCAAATGCCACCTGCGCGGTTAAGCTGGGTGATGCTGTGGGAGACCTGCTGGCCCGGCAAATCCTTCCTCACGCGGCGAAGGCCAACTCGGTCGTTGAGGTCTGGATGAGGCTGCTGCCGCCGAGCCTGGCGGCCCACTGCAGGCTGGCTCAAGTTGCTGCCGGGCGAGTGAAAGTCATCGTGGATTCGGCGCCGTACATGTACGAGCTGCAATTATGCCGGTCGGACCTTCTGCGGGAACTGCGGCGGCAGTGTCCGCACGCCCGAATAAGGGAGCTTGACTTTGCGATTGGCTGACGACCGGCTGGGGCCATTCCAGGGTGCCCGCCAACGGCACAATTTCTCAAGGCAACAACCGCGAGTTTCCGACATTACAATCGGTGGTCTATATGAGAGGTTAGCCTTAAATAGAAGCGTATATGGAAGTTCACAGATACGATGCAAGTAATATAAAGATCCTGGGCGGCGTAGATGCCGTGCGCAAGCGCCCCGACATGTACATCGGAGACCGCGGCCCCGGCGGGCTGCACCATCTGGTCTATGAAGTCCTCGATAACTCCATCGACGAGGCACTGGCGGGCTTCTGTGATACTATCAGCGTGCGAATCGGAGCGGACGGCAGTTGCACGGTCGAGGACAACGGTCGAGGCATTCCGGTGGAGGAGCATAAGGAGGCCAAGGTCAGCGCTCTGGAGGTTGTGCTGACGACGCTCCACGCCGGGGGCAAGTTTGACGGCGAGAGCTACAAAGTCGCCGGCGGCCTGCACGGCGTCGGCGTCAGCGTTGTCAACGCCCTGAGCGAATGGCTCGAGGCGGACGTCTACCGTGATGGGAGGCACTATCACTTTGAATGCCGCCGCGGAAAACGCGCCGGCCCGGTTAAGGAAATTGGGCCAACAAACAAACGCGGTACCAGAATCTGCTTTATGCCCGATGAGGAGATCTTCGGCGATACAGAGTTCGCTTATGATACGCTGCTCAAGCGTATCCGCGAGATAGCCTACCTGAACGCCGGCCTGAAGATCAGCTTCCGTGACGACCGGACGGACAAGAAGGAAGTCTTCAGGTTCGAAGAGGGCATCAAGGCGTTCGTCAGGCATCTAAACGAGGGCAAGGAGGTATTGCACCGGGACGTGATCTATCTGGCGCGAGAAGACCCGCAGGCGATGCTTAGCTGTGAAGTTGCCATGCAGTACAATGACGGTTACACCGAAAACGTGCTGGTTTTCGCCAACAATATCCGTAATATCGACGGCGGGACGCACCTGTCCGGGTTCAAGACGGCTCTTACTCGAACGATGAATTATTATGCCAAGATGAACAGCCTGCTCAAGAATGGTCAGGTCACCACGGGCGACGATCTGCGGGAAGGGCTGACGGCGGTAGTGGCTGTCAAACTTGCGGACCCGCATTTCGAGGCACAGACGAAGGTGCGGCTGACCAACCCGGAGGTAGGCAGTTTTGTCGAGACCACCGTTAACGAGCAGCTCGGCCATTACCTTGAGGAGCATCCGCCCGAGGCGAAAAGAATCCTGAACAAGGCCATTCAGGCGGCCGCCGCCCGCGAGGCTGCCAGGAAGGCGCGCGAGCTGACAAGGCGCAAGGGCGCGCTGAGCAGTGCCAGCCTGCCCGGCAAGCTGTGGGACTGTGCCAGCCGAGAAAAGGCGACCACGGAGATCTTTATTGTCGAAGGTGATTCGGCGGGCGGCTCGGCAAAGGCCGGCCGCGACCGAAACATCCAGGCGATTCTGCCTCTGAAGGGCAAGATACTGAACGTTGAAAAGGCCCGCCTGGAAAAAATGCTCGCCCACGATGAGATTAGAACGATAATCAGCGCGCTGGGTACGGGCATCGGAGCCGATGAGTTCGACGCGGAAAAGTGCAGATACGGCAAGATAATCCTGATGACCGATGCGGATGTGGACGGTGCTCACATTCGAACGCTTCTGCTGACGTTTCTGTTTAGGCAGATGCCCCAGTTGCTGCTGAGGAATATGGTTTATATCGCCCAGCCGCCCTTGTACGAAATCAGGGTCAAGGGCCAGAGAAACGCCGAGTATATCGTCAGCGAGTCTCAGATGCGCAAGCGCATGGTCGCGCGAGGTCTGGAAGGCACCGAGCTGATCATAAGAAACGGGCACTCCCCGGAGCCGCCACGGTCGGGCGGCGCCCGTCGATCAGCCAGGCCCAGAGCTGCCGCCGTCAGGAAGCGGCCCGACTCCGGATCGGCGCGTAAGGTCACAGACAAGCAGCTTGCCGACCTGGTAAAACTTTTATCCGATGCAGAGCGGGTCGTCGGCGTGTTGGCCAAGCGGGGGATCGATTTCGTCGACTTTGTTAAGGCCTATTATGATGGCGGGCGGCTGCCTCAGTTCCTCATCCGTGTCAGAGACCAGCAGGAGGTGTACTACGACCGCACGGCCTACGAGAAACGCCTGGCCGAGCTGAAAGAGGCCCAGGGCCGCGACCATCAGGCGGCGGGCGCCGAAGGCCAGCCGGCGCGACTGTTTGAGGCCGAGGAGCTTCACGAGGTAGTCCGTCTGAACCAGATCGCCGAAAAGTTACAGGCCGACTTCGCTCTGGACCTGAGTGATTTCATCTCACTTACGCTTGGCGGTACAGCGGCTTTTCGCAGGATGGCCGCCGACACTGGCGCCGCGGAGGGGGCCGAGCGCGCCGCATCGGAGACTGCGCAGCCGGAACCTGCGGAGCAGACCATACCCAGCAGATTCCAGTTGGTCAACGGCAAAGATGCGTACGAGCTTGGCTCGCTGGCGGATATTTGCCCGGCGGTCAGACAGATCGGAGCCAAAGGCATCCAGATAAAGCGCTTCAAGGGCCTGGGCGAGATGAACGCCGAACAGTTGTGGGAAACCACGATGAATCCGGCCAGCAGAA
>CAZPJZ010000370.1:0-3526 GCA_964586995.1 uncultured Pirellulales bacterium
AAGCTTATCAGAATGAGCTGTTCTTTTAGAATTGGCTTTTTCCTGTGCAATATCCTTAACTACAGCGAAGGAGCAGTTGTAGCTGAGGTTGTCAGAGATGGTCTCGTATCGTTTATGTTTTTAGACAAGGCTTCTTCCGGCAAGCAGTTAGGGCCCGTGGCTCAGCGGTAGAGCAGTGGACTCATAATCCATTGGTCGTAGGTTCGAATCCTACCGGGCCCATTGATTCGAGCTTTGGAGTGTCGCGGATGCCTGGTCAGTCTTGTTTCTTGCGCCTGCCGGCCTGAAGGCGTCAAGCGCTGCTCAGAGCCTGCCTTTAATTTGCTACTTCTTTTCATCGTGCCCGATGACGAGCCGAACCAGATGTTAACACTGCCCCACGTACTCAGGGGCGCAAAGGATATAACGGCTCTGCAATCCCCGGAGAAAAAACAGTCCCACAGCGCTCGGCTTGCCGGACGTCAAGTATCCAGTGTCAAACATCCTATCTTGGGGCGAGACCCGTCTTTCCCAAGACTTTCTCCTCCAAGGAATCCAAGAGTAGGTGGTTGACCGCGTGTAGTTTCTCGGTTAGCTCTGCCAGCTCGGCCATAGTCTTTGACGATTCGATGGAGCGCAGGATTTCACCAAGCTCGGCGGCGCCCTTAATCGAATCGAGAGCATTGTTCTGCATTGTTGTCAGCACGTGCGTGACCCTCGTCGCCAGGCGCTGACGAAACAGGTCAATCCGCTGCTGTTTCAAAGCTCCTTCTTTCCAGGCCGGCTCGAACTCATGAAACGCTGTGCATGCTTTCTGTATATACAGTAAGACCATTCCTACGGCCGGATTGCCCGATGAGAGAATCCGCGCCCACTGAAACTCTTCGTTCCGCCAGTGTTCATCTTTTATTGTTGTCTTGTAATTCAGCTTATTGCCAGAGGTCATCGTCTAAATCTCTCAGATGAATCTTTAATCCCTTAGCAATGAAACTGTGGGCAAAACGGTCAAAAAATCGAATTTGGACATACACTATTTGAGCAAATCCGTCCGCGTCGATGGCGCGCGTCGTTTACGGCACAGTGGATCCGCCCACAGCGGCTGACAGATTACCGACTCGCGCATTTAATCCAGTCGCTGACGGGCTCTGTGTCACCAGTTCGATGCCGTTGCCCGTTCCCAGATTGCGCGAGTACTTCTTATCCGCAGGATTGTTCCAGTGCTCGTGGACGCCCAGACTTTCCAGAGGTTTTCCGTCACCCTCCGGATCGTATAGCGTGCCGGAAGGCGGTTTATTTGCCAGCGCCGCCTCGTGCAGATAGTTGTCCGGATTGCCCACAACGTCGGTGAACTTGGGGTTCATGGCTTGCTCATTTCGCAGAAAGTCAAGCCCAACCGAATCGATGGCCACCGGGTCCTGAGAGACCAGGATGCCGGAGAACCAGTCATCGCCAAAGGACGCAAATTTTACCACGGCGGAAGTCTGGTTTCTGGCAGGGTACAATCCATCAATCATATATAGAAACGTTTTGCCGCCCACGTGTTTGTGTCCGTTCAGGTCAACCAGGCAGTTGTATGAGCCCATAGGGCTGTTTCTGCTACAGGTACTGTGCAGCGGCCTGGGTGTCCAGCCCTCGCCACCGGGGAAATACGTCGTGCCGAAATGGTTCTTTGCACACAACGTAATGCCGCAAAGCGTGTGAGCCCTCAGAAGGGCAAGGTTAATCATATACTTGGCCTGGGTGACACATTGCGGCAGGTAAGTAGTGCCTGCCTTAGTTTGAAGCGGGTTGGCAGGATCATGGACTGCGGCGACACGGCCATTACGAGCAACATCGGGGGCCACCACGAATGTGACGCTCTGGAAATCGGAGTCGGGATTGCTCCTGATCTTATTGTAGATAGGGTCGCCGATATACCGTGAGGCATCATATATCGTGATCGCAGAGCCGGGTACGCCCGCCTCCGTTATGAGCTGGTGTACAAGCGAATAAACAACTTGAGGACTTGGATAGCCGCCGTCCGGTCTCCAGCCACCGCCGCCACGGTCCTGATTCGCATTTATCTTGATGGCGATCTTCTCGCCCTTGCGGTATCCGGTATCGCCCACACCTGCGGTCTTATTGAAGTGCCGAAACAGAGCATTCCAGGCGGCGGAATCACTGTTGGCCCCTGTCAGTATCCTGACAGCAGAAGACACCATGGCATCAACTGCCTTCTGGTCGGTATTGTTGTCGTCCCACCAGTTGCCGGTCGAGCCGTCCCAATTGGCGGCGTCGGCATCGCGAACCCATACGACTCGTCCGGGATATATCCCTTTAGCCACCCCCATCGGGCTGTTCGGCGGTTCGGCCGGCGTGAAAACCGCCGCCTTGGTTGGATTGGCGGCTGTTGCACAGATGGAGGCCCAGACTATAGAGACAGCCACAGCGGCCAAGATTCCCGCCAGCACGTACCGCGACCGGTGCATCAGCCGCGCAGCTCTACGGTACGCCAGGACCGAGCCAAGCAGCCCGGCAATCCACACTACAAAACCGCCGGCCAGCGGCGCCGCCACCCGCTGGCAGGGATACATCGCCCTGCTCGGCTTGGGTATGACCCTGACCAAGAACCATAGCAGTGCGAGCAGGCTTGCTACGGGCAGAAGTAACACGGGCCAGCCCGCCATACGCCCGGCGGGCCAGCTTCGTTGCGGTTCGCCGTAGAGCTTCTTGCCTGTCTTCGGGCATATCTTGGCAGTTTCTATTTTCATCTTACACCCTTTCAGAATGGCCTGCACATCGACGAGAAACACAATCAGAACGACACAACATCTTGGCCGCATCGACAGCAAAAGCTGCCCTTGCTATGCGACCATGCCGGCACTATATTGAGACTATCCCAGGCTGTCAAGTCCTACAAGTTACGACGTGCCCGCAACCGCTGCGGGAGCAGGGCTTCGGCTTCAGCATCACTCTATGAGCACTGCCCTTGCGGAAACGGTGATGGTGAAGTGTCGATAAGCTGGTTCACCCCAGCCACGAATTCGTCGCCCATGTGGTACGGGATGCTGCTTGTCAGGGGAACCGCGCCAAGCGACGCACGCAGACAAAACAGATGTGAGTCCGTGGGCTCACCTATGACTATGTCCATCCAAGGATTCTCCGTGGGCATGAGCACGAGAATGGGTGTGTTAGGGCCAAACCGGGTCCACAGAAAGCTGATCCATGAGAGGGCATTTTCCTTCATGGCCGGGCAGGAGCTGGGAACCCGCAGCGACGTTGGCCGCAGCCCTTGACTCTTGCCGGCACCGGCAGGAGTCTGTAGAACTTCGCGATCGATGTGGTATAGTATGCGGTGGAGGCCCTGGCGTTCCGGGCCCATTTCCGGCAACTGAGCAAGCCTCGTCAGCACGCTGCCCGAGCAGTCAGTGGAAACGGTCGGCCCAGGTTCCCACTGCTGGGTCAACTGCCGAAATTGGCTCTGCGCGTCTTCGATGATTTTGCGAACGTCATCCGCGGAACTGGTGCCATTGCAGGCTTGCTCGATTCCTTTCAATCGAGGCAGAAT
>CAZPJZ010000371.1:0-3524 GCA_964586995.1 uncultured Pirellulales bacterium
TTCACCTTGGTGGAGCTGCTGGTGGTCATCGGGATTGTGGCGGTCCTCATGGGGGTGCTGCTGCCGGCATTGGCGTCAGCGCGGGCGTCGGCTCGCAAGATCGGCTGCTTGGCGAATCTGAAGCAGGTCGGAGTGGCCGTGCAACTGTACGCCGAGGACAACCGTGGCAATATCCCCTTCGGTCCCAAGGCTCCGCCCTTTCTGTCGCCGGCGGACTTTTACCCCTCCACCGGTGCGCCGACCAGCCTGATCTCACTGGGAAGCGGTGACCCGGTAGGTTTAGGCCTGCTGCTGCGAGAGTACCTCTGCGAGCAGCCCAAGGTCCTATTCTGTCCCGACCCAGACCAGAAGGTTTTCGCCGATGATGAGCTGGCCAAGGTGGGCGCAGCGCAGGCCCAGTGCAGCTACTACTACCGTCACGCCTCGGTAACACGCTTGTTTGACGGCCCGACTAACCCACCTGCCAGTCACATCGCGCTGAGCAACCTGGGCAAGAACCGTAATGGGCAGCCGGTCCGCGCCTTGGCCATTGACACGATGTTCCTGTGTCCGCCCGACTTGGCTGAGTTCAATGTCAAGCCGCGGACCCACCATCGGCAGAGATTCGCCAACATTCTCTTTTCCGACGGTCGCGTCATTTCGTGCTCCAATGCGGACGGCCGGTTCACGGTCGATGTCCGCGACCACAACCAGTTACGCAACGCGTTTAGCAAGATACTTGAGGTTCTCGAACGGGCTGACGAAGAACAATGAGCGAGACGAACAAACCACGTATGGTGGGGCTTGCCCAGCCACACTCTTGGCACGGCGAAGATGGGCTAAAACCGACCCTACGTCAATATTCACACAGCCAAGAGCTTATCAGTAACCTGCCTTACATAGTCATGATAGCGTTGGGAACGACGGTCTTGCTTGTAGGCATCGATACGATGCTGGTTTCCCGCGAAGCGGGGTCCCTATGGAAATGGGCGGCTGCCGGCGCGTACCTGGTATACGGCGCAGCAGGGGTCTTGTGGATAATCCTGTTTCTGTGTCCGTTCTGCCGATACTATGACACGAGGTCTTGCCCTTGCGGCTACGGCCAGATAGCAGCCAGGTTACGCAAGCGAAGAAGCCCGGACCTGGGAACACCTGAGGCAGGCCCACAGGACTGTTTCGACGAAAAGTTCAAAAAGCACATACCGGTGATTGTGCCGTTATGGTTCATCCCGCTGTTGGTCGGTATTCCTGTTTTGGTGACCAGTTTCTCTCTGACCCTTTTGGTGCTGACGGTCATCTTTGCTCTTGATTCGTTCCTGATTCTGCCCTTGTTTTCCACCAAGCACGGCTGCAAGGAGTGTCCCCAGCAGGATTCATGCCCATGGATGCGAAAGAAAAAAGGAGAACGCTATGTTGGTAGTGCACGTTCATGCTCACGTTAAGCCTGACCAGGTCGAGGCCTTCCGGGAGGCGACGGTTGAGAATGCCGAGAGCAGCATCCAGGAGCCGGGCATCGCGCGCTTTGACGTCATCCAGCAGCAGGATGATCCCACGCGTTTTGTGCTTGTTGAGGTCTATCGCACGGCGGACGACCCGGCCAGGCACAAGGAAACGCCACACTATCAGAAATGGCGTGACACCGTGGCCGATATGATGGCCGAACCACGCACGAGTATAAAATACACCAATGTGTTCCCTGACAAAAAAAGCTGGGATTAGTCCTTTAGCAGTGAAATCGTGCGCAAGATGGTCAAGAAATCAAACTTGAGGAATTGCCGTTTTGCCGCAATGACTTCCTTGATTTTCTATTATGAGATTCGAATTCGCCACGGCCGGCCGGATCATTTTTGGCCCGGGTACCAGTAAAGAACTCGCCCCCATAGCATCGCAGCTCGGAACGCGTGCCTTTGTGGTTACAGGGCGGACCACCGACCGGGCCAGGCCACTGCTGGAAGAGTTGAAAAGCAAGGCTGTTGACTACGTGACGTTTAATGTGCCGGGCGAGCCAACCACCACTATAGTGAACTCGGCAGTAGAACAAGCTCGCCGCGCACAAAGTGACGTGGTTATCAGTCTTGGCGGCGGAAGTGCCATCGACACGGGCAAGGCTGTCGCCGCCATGCTAACCAACAGTGGCCAGTTAGAGGATTATCTGGAGGTTGTTGGCCGCGGGCGGCAGCTCACAAATCGCGCCGCTGCTCACATCGCGGTCCCCACCACGGCTGGAACCGGCGCTGAGGTCACACGCAATGCCGTGCTCGGCGTGCCAGAGCGTGGAGTCAAGGTAAGCATGCGCAGCGAGTTGATGCTGCCCCGGCTGGCGGTGGTTAACCCTGAGCTAACTTATTCGATGCCGCCAGAGGTCACTGCCAGCACCGGCTTGGATGCCCTGACCCAGCTAATGGAAGCCTACGTTAGCAATAGAGCAAACCCTATGACCGATGGCATTTGCCGCCAGGGCCTCGCACTTGCCGGGCGCTCGTTGCGACAGGCTTACCAAGACGGCAGCAACGCGGCCGCCCGTGAAGATATGTCTGTGGCAAGTCTATTCAGCGGACTGGCCCTGGCTAATGCAGGGCTTGGTGCCGTACATGGCTTGGCGGGTCCATTGGGCGGCATGACTTCTGCTTCTCACGGGGTAATTTGTGCGAGGCTTCTGCCCATCGTTTGCCGGGTAAACGTCCGCGCACTTCAGAGCCGGGCAGCCGATTCGCCGGCACTTTCTCGCTACGATGAAATTGGCCAGATATTGACCGGCAAGGCTACGGCGCGGGCAACCGGCGGCGTCGCATGGCTGCAAAAGCTCTGCGCGGAACTGAACGTGCCGCCGCTGGAACGGTTCGGATTGAAAGAACAAGATTTCCCGGTGGTCGTAAACAAGGCAAAAAAGTCCAGCAGTATGAAGGGCAATCCGATTGAGCTGACAGACGATGAACTAATGGAAATCCTGGAAAACGCCAAGTAGATAAAGTCACCGCGATGAAAGTAGATCTTCACTACGGCAAAGATGTGCTCTGTCTGCAGATTCGTGAAGCCAACATAGAACAGATTATTCGCCCCTGGCAGGATGACACGCCAAGCGACAACCCAAGCCGCCTGAATCAGGTGCTAACTGGTGAGCAGGTAGAGTGTTTCCGGCAGGCAAGCTCTGGTAAGCGGCTTTGCGTACTGCTCGACGACGGCACGCGGGAGGAGCCGTTTGAGGACATATTCGGGCAACTATTTGGGATGTTGCAGGATAGTGCTCTGGTACGATTTCTAATCTGTACCGGGACGCACAATCCTGATACGGTAGAGAATAACAGAATACGACAGCAGATAGAACAGGCCGCCAGCCGGGCAGGCATCAAGCATTTCCAGATCCACGCACACGATCGTGATGACGACAAACTCATAGATGCGGGTAAGACGTCACGCGGTACGGAAATCATGTTCAACGCTCTGGCTGACGACGCCGATGTTTTTCTTGTGCTCTCGGATGTCAAGGTCCATTACTTTGCGGGATATTCCAATCCTGTGAAGAACTTTGTTCCCGGCATCTGCGC
>CAZPJZ010000372.1:0-3522 GCA_964586995.1 uncultured Pirellulales bacterium
TTATCTACCTAAGGTATCCGAAATAAGTGTTATTGCATTGGGCGAGGGTTTAATAGCGTCCCAAGCCGGCACTGCTACTGGACTGTAAAAGTTCTTCCTCGGTCTTGGTGATGGATGTACGCCGTTCGCCGACCTGACCAATATTACATTCACTGAGCATCTCAACTGCAAATCGCTACTGATGTCTCATACCAGATGCCGCCCACCATGAGCCGGCAGAATACCTACTGGTTCCAAGCGGTGCAGGTTAATGAACCCTTCTGATTCAAACCGGTAGAGGACCTTCATATCCTGTATCAGCAAGTTCCATCTTATACAGTTGAGCGAATAGTCTGAATTGCCGGGAGAAATCACCACAGAAAAGCAGATTGTGATGCCCTCTGACCATACACGCGTCAGCGCGATCCGTAACCTCGATAGCGACATTCGTAGTGCAGCCGGCGGCGGGAGGCATGGGATGTGATGTGACGACACGACCGGCATAGACGTCCAGCTTGGGCTTGTCGCCAGGATAGTATCTGACCATCGTTACCGGATCTGCCGGCTTCCAGAACACCTGAACGGCGCAACTGCCCTCGTTGGTGTGGGCAAAGCGGCGCAGCAGGTACGTCAGTTCCGGTCCTTCTGGGCCGTAAATCTTGGTGGGGCAGGTGCAGTGGGAGGCGTAGTAGTGGTTCTTTTCCGTTTCGTAGCACGGATTGTGTTGAAAGCCCGGCCGACCGATGAGCTGCTGTCCGAGTAGCTGCGTGTAAGCGGCGGGCAAATCGTTTTCACAAGCGGCCGGGATCAAACGGCTGTTAAGGACCGAAAAGCTCACACAGGGCTTGAGCATACCTCGACGCAGGCAGTTCATCGTGAGACCATCTGCATTCTCGCGACGCAGCAGCTCCGTCAGTGCAAGATGTGCCCGCATGGCGTTTTCCAGACTTTCCCGGGTTACGCCTCGTATCTCGGTGGCTTTGTCGGTGATGGTCTTCATCAAAGACCGAGCCGCGTCGTCAATCTTGACCTTATGAAACAACTCGGCATAGCGAGGAAACGGAATGACCCGGACCTTAATTCCGAAAAACTGCTCGGTTCCTTCGCGAGGTTTGTCGGCTTCCGTAATGCTCAGCAAAAGAGACTGGCTCAGGCGCTTGCGCGTGTTGATCATCCGCATGCCGTACTCGATGGCTTCGAGATTGTCCAGCGATTGAATGAAGTAGACCCCTGAGCGTCGATAATGGCTGATCGAGCCGTGCTTGACACCGAGCCCGATGAAGAAGACGACGGGTATATCGAGCTTTTCAGCCGCCTGCAAGAGCAGATCGGCCTGCGGCAGGCTCCCGTTATAGAACATAATCAAGAGCAGACCATCAGGAGGGGAAGTCTCGATCTCCTGGATCAGTTGTCGGGCATCGTCGGCGTTGGCCACCGAACGGTTCTCGCTGATAATCCTCATGCCCAGACGTTTCTCCATCTGGTTCAATGCGGCCATGTACGTCTTTTGACGCCCCTCGGCGTCGAATTCATTGCCCGGCCAGCTCCACCAGCCGTCGGGATTATCTGAAAACGTTTTCGACGACGGATAAAGAAATGCTGCCCGGACTGTAGCGCCTTGCTTGCTTCTGGGCGTCGGTTGTCCGCTCTCGGCAGCAGTCAGCTTTAGCCACGGAAACGCTGCCGCTCCGCATGTGAGACCTACTGTGGCCAGGAAATCGCGTCTATCCAAATTGCAGGGTGATACAAGATGGCTATGATTTCTCATCGCTGGTTCCCATGAATTCTTATTGCAAGTTATCTGTCGGGCGACTTTTGGTCTGTCGGCCTGATCGTGCCAAGTTCATCGAATCCGACATACCACCTACGGTGAACGAATAAGGAGCAGGGCCTATACCAAATCAATCGGTACAGGCCCTTGGCTCTTATTCAACAAGTCTGAGACTTAGTTGCACGCTGTTTCGGGTATCCAATTGCACCGCAGCCACTGCTCGGCAAGTGTGGCCAGATCAGCCAGATCAACCTTGCAGTCTCGATTAAAATCACCTATCGGATATTCAACGCAGATTTTACCTCCGGCCAGCGAAGTGTACAACTGGGCCGCTTCGTAGCCGTCCAGCGGATAATTATACAACCGAAAATCATCCATTGCTCCAACGTAGAACCATTCTACGTTGGCACGATTTTGACGAGCTCCGATGACCATCGGATACTGCCACGCTGAAAACTTGGACGGCTGACCACTTGTAACCAGCCCCGTACTCACGCCGTCCAGGTAGATTGCTGCTGCCCCGGATTCGGTGTCCCACGTACAGGTTATTAAATGCCATGCATTCAAAATCGAACCGGCAGGGGCGATTGCGCGGGACAGACTCGTACCATTGTCATCACGGATCAGGAACGACAAGGAATTGCCGCTGGTATAGTCAACTCTAAAACCAGTAGTAGTACCCTCGTTAAAGGTAGCGATAAAGCTCACATCTGCTTTAGGGGAGTTGATCCAGAATGATGCTGATCCACTTTCCAGCCCATTGCCCAAGCCGGTTCTCGGAAAACCGTCCGTTCCCAGGCTGACAAAATTCGCACCATCAAAGCTTAAGGCCTTGCCGTCCATTCCATCAACATAGACTGGATTGGTCATGGTTCCATGCTTTGCGCCGGCGGAATCGTTGAGGTTATTATCGAATTTGTACCACGCCAGCAGTCGTTTGAACAATAGTGTCGCCGCATTAGAATCCTTGGTACCTGCGTCATTGGCGGCTCGGCAGAAGTAGCTGCCCTCATCCGTCGACTTGACAATAATGGTCAACTGATTGCTCTGCGCGCCGGAAATGTGGCCCGCTTTATCGGAAAGAGGGCTACTCGTATCGCCCGGCAAGCCTCTGTACCAGCGATAGTTTATGGGTCCGCCAAGGCCACCTGTGGTTCCAGCCATTGCCGTGAAAACAACTGTTTGTCCTTCTACAGCTCGAGCATTTTGGGGTTGATCACCCAGCGGCGGATCAAAGCTGGGAAGGGTCTTAATAGTCTCAAACGTCCAAATCAGGCCTAACACGTAACTGCCATCGCCGAACGTCTCGTCCACCACCCAATAATATCGTTTATTGGCTTGCAGAGGCGGTGGGCTTACTTGCGTAGTAGAAACAGGAACTTTGGCCAGGAGATGTTCGGCAGTTAGATAGGGTGTCTCGCCGAAATACACCCAATGTTCTGTAATCGCAGGATGGGCCTGCGTGGGGTTGGACGGATCCAACATGGTTGACCAGCGCAACTGAGCATCCAAAGCAACGGATTCTTCCCCATGGGCCGGTTGTGGATTATAGCTTAGAAACGCCTGCTGGTACGAAAAGCCGTCTATCCAACCTCTGTGACCGGTGGTGATATGCGCGTGATTGAATATGTATACGTCAAGATTCCCTTCCTTGTCGGCTGTGGCCGTCCCAATTAAGCCTTCCATCTCGAAAATCGAGCCGCTGACCTCGGTGGCCCCGGTCTGCGTGCCGTTCTCGAAGTTGTACCAGACGGCATTGGCACGGTTGGGAT
>CAZPJZ010000373.1:0-3518 GCA_964586995.1 uncultured Pirellulales bacterium
TTCAAGCTCGGTGAAAAGATCGATGACCCGCTCACGATGTATCTCTCGGATATCTATACCATAGCGGCTAATCTGGCGGGCATACCGGCGATCAGTATACCGTGCGGCTTCGACGAAAATAATCTGCCGATCGGCCTGCAGATACTTACCCCGGCCTTCAGTGAGGCAAGACTATTACGGATAGCAAGAATGTTCGAAGCACAAACAAACTGGCACAAAAGAAAACCACCAATCGCAAAATAGAATATGCACATCCTTAGGGGAGGGACAAGCGAGTGTTTTTTCTCTTGCCTTGATGGTGCTTGCACGATATACTTAAGTATATGACTAGCAAAGAAATCGCGATCAAGATCATTCAGGACCTGCCCGATTCGGCGACATGGGCTGATATTGAGGAGCGAATTCGTTTCCTTGCGGCCATTGACAAGGGCCTGGCCGATATCAAGTCCGGCAAAGTCATTCCCCATAAAGAGGTGAAAGAAAGTCTTAAGAATTGGCTTTCCAGATAGTATAGTCGCAGATACCAGTTGATAGGCTTACAATCTTTTGGTAGACTAAAACTAATGCCGGAAATTTCCAGGTTTCTTGGGATTGTCATCGGTATGTTCTACCGTGACCATGCCCCGCCTCACTTCCACGCGGTGTACGGGGAGTACGAAATCACGGTGGACATCGAGACTGGAGTGATACACGGCAGTTTCCCCAAGCGTGCGCTGCGCTTGGTGCTGGAGTGGCTGGACATGCACAAAAGCGAACTTCTCAGAAACTGGCGGCTTGTGGAGTTGGAGCGTCCGCTTCGCAAGGTACCGCCCTTGGAGTAAGACAATGATACCCAGGATTGTAGAAGCTATGTATGTGCGAGCCTTCACGATCCATATCCGCTTCGCGGATGGGACCGAGGGTGACGTCGATCTGGCCGGAGAGTTAACGGGTGAAATCTTTAGACCCCTCAAAGATCGGTCCTACTTCGAGAAGTTTAGCCTCCATCCTGAGCTGCGCACGCCTACCTGGCCGAATGGCGCGGATTTTGCCCCTGAGTTCCTTTACGAAAGGGTCAAGGTTGCGGTATAACCTCTGCCCTCAGTCCGTTCGGCCCGGCGCTGCAAACCTGGACCAACGGATCCATCGCCCGCGCTGAACGAAGAGTCACGAGGCACGAGCGACGGGTGACAATTTTTATCTTGCCTTCGCCTCGAATCATGGCAAAAATAGCTGTGAGAAAGAATTGGCAGCATGGGCGGGAAACCCGGCTAATGGTGGAGCTCATCGTAAAATATCGTGACTGCCCACAAGAGATGACCAAAGAGTAAAATGATTATGGGAAGGAATCTACCTCCGACAACTAGTGCAGAAATAGTCCGAAGACGAGACGAATTGTTTGAGGCATTATCGAAAGAGTCTGCTCGGGGGGCGGTTTTGATAAGCGCATCATTTCTCGAAGAAGCATTGGAATCTCTTCTTCGTGCGAGATTTTCAATGCGACAGTCGAAATCGCATTCAATGGCTGTGATTTGTCGAAATGCCTGTTGGCCCTCGGGCTGATGATTTGGAGTTCCTTTGAGTGAGCTATAACAGATGGGTCAGTTGCAGCATAAAGTTGTTGTCGGTTTGGAAATTCACGTACAACTGTGCACCAAGAGCAAGATGTTTTGCAGTTGTGCGGTGGAGTTTGGTGCAGCGCCCAACAGTAGGGTTTGTCCCGTCTGCCTGGGTATGCCGGGCGTGCTGCCGGTGATGAACAGGCATGCGGTGGAATATGCCGTGCTCGTGGGGATGGCCCTTAACTGCGAGATAGCACCATTCACCAAGTGGGATAGAAAGAGCTACTATTATCCGGACTTGCCGAAAAATTACCAGATAAGTCAGTACGATCTGCCGCTTAGTGCCAACGGCTATATTGAGATACCGCTGGAGCGGGGCAGAACCAAGAAAATCCGCATAATAAGAGCACACCTGGAAGAGGATGCCGGCAAGAATCTGCACACGGCGGGCAATTTCTCGCAGGTGGATTTGAACAGAACGGGGACGCCACTGTTAGAGATTGTCACCGAGCCGGACATGGCCGGCGCCGCCGAGGTGCGCGCCTTGGCCGTCGAATTGCAGCGGGTGGTAAGGTATTTG
Organism: uncultured Pirellulales bacterium; assembly: GCA_964586995.1. Lineage (GTDB taxonomy): Bacteria > Planctomycetota > Phycisphaerae > Sedimentisphaerales > Anaerobacaceae > JAFNGF01. Next base: position 2,122 of record CAZPJZ010000373.1, read on the forward strand.
GGCGTCTCGGAAGCGGACATGCAGAAAGGGCACATGCGCTTCGAGCCGAACGTCAATCTGGTTATTACCAAGGACGGAGTCGAGTACAAAACGCCCATCGTTGAAATCAAGAACCTCAACAGCTTCCGCGCGCTGGAAAGAAGCGTGGAGTATGAAGTGAGCCGGCAGATCGATGAATTCATGGAGACGGGCAAAACGCTCGAAACGGGCACGAAGTCCACGCGCGGCTGGGACGACGTTAGAGAAGTCACGGTCCTGCAAAGAGAGAAGGAGGAGGCCCCGGATTACCGATATTTTCCCGACCCCGACCTCGTGCCGGTCCGGTTGTCGCAGGAATGGCTCGAAGAAATTAAGTCTCGGCTGTGTGAGCTGCCGCTCAGAAAGCAAATGCGTTACGTGCAGCAATATGGCTTAAGCGACTACGATGCGGGCGTTCTGACTGCCGAGCGTTCGACTGCCGAGTTTTTCGAGCAGGCGGTGGCTGCCGGCGGCGAGCCCAAAAGAGTATGCAATCTTATGACACAGGATTATCAAAGACTGGCCAATGAGAGAGGGTGTACGGTGGCCGAGTTAGGAGTAACACCGGAGAAAGTTGCTGAATTGGCTAACATGGTAGCACGCGCGACCATTAGCGCTACAGCTTCAACCACAATAGCTGCCATAAGTGTAGTCGATTTGAGCAAAACACCACAAGAAATTGCACAAGAACAGAATTTAATTCAGAAAAGTGACGCGACCGAATTGGAAGCGGTAGTCAGCCAGGTGTTGGCCGAAAATCCCAGAGCGGTCGAGGACGTAACAAGCGGCGGCAAGAAAAGCGGCAAGGCTCGCAGCTTCTTGCTGGGCCAGGTCATGCAAAAGACCAAGGGACAAGCCAATCCCAAGGTCGTTTCGGAAATCCTGGCACGGAAACTTGGATAGGGTGTAGAACCGGTCGTAAAATCGCAGGTGATTAGCCACCGGACCCTTCGACAAGCTCAGGGCAGGCTCTGTGCCGGTGGCAAGCCCTGCCCACAGGTGGCAGGGCTAAGCAGGAGACGCACGATGAAGATAGAAAAGAGCAGCAATATACGCAAATCTCCCGTTGAGGTTGACGGGGCAAAGGATGTGGCGATCAGATGGCTCATCTCCAAGGAAGATGGAGCCGAAAATTTTGCCATGCGGATGTTCGAATTACAGCCTGGCGGCCACACGCCGCTGCACACGCACCCCCAGGAGCACGAAGTGTTTGTCCTGGAGGGCAAGGGCACATTCATATACCAAGGCAAGGAGCATCCCTTCGAGCGCGACTTTGTTATCTTCGTGCCCCCGAACGAGGAGCACCAATTCAAAAATGCGGGCGATGCACTGTTGAGGATGCTCTGCATCATTCCGCTGGGCGTAGAATGAGTCTGCTC
>CAZPJZ010000374.1:0-3513 GCA_964586995.1 uncultured Pirellulales bacterium
GTGACGAACGTTGGAACTGACGTCCTCGATATACGGTGGTTTCCCGAACGTATTCTCTATGTTATGCGTTGCCTTGACATCGCCAATTTTCCCACCGATCTTATTTAAGCCCTCCTCGACTGGGTCGACATTGTCTGTTGAGTCGACGAAGAAGATAGATATGTAAGGTCGCAGAAACTCATCCCTTTTTAGGAAATTCAGTAACTCACTCTCTTTTACAGATCGGGGGTTCTTCGCTTTACATTCAACGTACACTATCTCGTTCTCCAGCCGCGCGAGAACATCGTAGTCACCACCGCAAGGAGCTTCTTTGATTTTCACACCCCAATCCGAAGTCGCAAAGAGCTTCCTTTTAAAGAGTTCTGCTACGTACCATTCCAAGTTCTCTCCAAACCTGGCTTCTTTATTAGCCAATTCGAACTTCCCCATAGCTCTTTGCGACAGGACTCTCAGATTGCATAACTCAGTTATCAAGGCCTCCACCTTTTTGGGACCCCAGTTTGCTGCGAGCTCTTCTTGAGTAAACGAGCACTTCAGCGAGCACATCTTCTTAAGGATAGACCTGTTTGACTGGATATTCATCAGCCCAAAGAATGCATCTGCAGGTGTGGTGTCAATCGACGGACGCTCTATCAGCAGCTTGTTAGACGCATCATCTTTCCTGCTTCGGAATGTATACCCATTTCTGACGAGAGTCTTCTCAATGCTACGGTCGTTCTCAACGATGCGGTCGAGAATTTTTGCGTTTTCAATGTCGCCAAATAGACCTCTATACATTGTGCTCATCCGCATTTACATAGTTCAGCGATAAGAAGTTGCCAAAGGTACATTCAAGTCCTTGTGTGGATTGTATCAGCCGCCTCTCAAACCGGAAATCCCAAAGCGGCTCGGCAAGATAGCCTGGCAGAGCGGCTCGGCAAGTGTTGAACAGCGGTTTGTTCAGCGGCATGGCGACTATGAATTTTGCAGTTACCCCCACGACCCACGCCAGAGCGCCCCAGAAGAACAGCCGCCAGGGCACGCCTCGGCTGACCTTCCAATAGACGGCCGCTACCACGCCTACCGCCATCATGCCGATTCCGCTTAGTAGAAACAACGGATTCATTTGCCTGTCTCGTATCCACGATTCACTAGCGACAAATCACAGATTTATGAGCGTATCTATAACACCGCCCGCCGCTTCCTCTTGTTTTCTCAGCAGCTCTTCGTATGCCCTGACCATTTCTTGATACAGGCGCTTGTCCTTGACGAAGCTTTCTCTGTCCCAGCGATGCATTTTGAGGAAGATGCCGTCTTCGAGCAGTTGCCGTTTCAGGCCGTCCGCATCCTCAGCCTGCCGGTCGGGATTCTTGTGGATATACGCCCGTATCAGAGTGTCATAGTGCTCGTTTGCTGAATCCACCCAGAAGTACCGAACGATTGACAGGACTATCAGGGCAACAATTACCAGCAGAACGATGCCCACAGCCACCGTCCCAGCGTCTTTGTATCTATCACTCATCGCAGTCACTCTTTTTTTCCGCAGTCTTTTCGAGACTTTTGAGTCATTCTACCATCAAAATCCGACAGAGAAAAGTAGAACTCCTTTAGCTTGCCTAAAGGAGTTCTACGGTGAGCGCAGTCCGCCACACCTTGCAGCCCTTGTCTTTTCCGTCGGGCAGGTTCGGTAGTCAGAACTCAGTATTCCGCCTTCTGTATCCTGCCGTCTGCTTTCAGCTTAAAGATTCAGCGTGATCGCTACCGGACAGTGGTCTGACGCTTTGAACTCGCCCTTAACTTCCGGGAAGAATTTTTTGACCCGTTGGGCGCGGCGAGGCATGCCGCGACGCTCGATAACGGGCAGTACATCTGGATTCTTCTGGGCCAGCGACTTGCTGATCAGAATGTAGTCCAATTGGTGATACCCTTTGTCCTTCTCCTTCTTGTAATAGTGCGTCCAGCGTTCGTCCTGGGGCAGCCTATTGATGACATTCTCCATCTGGCTGGATTCCAGCAACGCTCGGATGCCGGATTCGTTTTCCTTGCCGGGCTCCATGTAATCATTGAAGTCGCCGAGCACGATAAAGTCCGTCTTGCCGAAATCTGTGCCGAAGCGTGATTTCAGGATCTCCAATATGCCGTCGCATTGAGTAATCCTGCGGCCCTTGGTTTCCTCGCGGCCACCGACCATTGACTTAAGGTGATTTACAAAAATCGGAATGATCTTTTTGCCGACGCACACATGGACCTCCAGACAGTCTCGACTGAACAGGTACGCGTTTGCCTTGCGCAGGTACTGATGTGTCCGAACAAAGTCGATGGGCAAATCGGACAGCACTGCCACGTCTATCAATCGTGGGTCGTTGCCGTCAATTAGCAGGGGATATTTGAACTTAGCGGTCCCCTTGAGATAATCCGAATTGAACGTCTTGAGGGTATCGAGGTTCTCCACCTCCTGCAGTCCGAGAACATCTGCCTTCAGGGCCTTGGCGGCTTTAGCTGTGATCGTACGGTGCTCATCAAAAGTTGATCTGAACACTCTCCTATCTATGATGAACCCACCTTTGACAACCTCTCGCAATTCCTTGTCAGTATACTCCCTATATTTGTACTTGGTCTTACCGTACTCAGTATACTTTACGCGTTTTCCACGGAAGCTATAGCGGACAAAAAGATTCTCCACATTGAACGTTGCGACTGTAAAACTGTTAGCCATGATTGTACCTCCTTAACTTTGCCTATCTTATCGTCTCTCGTTGACCTCTCCCATACTGGTTTTCTATAGGTCCTTTTCCTGACAATCCCTGGCAGGTCACACGCATGGCCAGAAGACCGTCGGGGATTTCGCTCGTAACGTATGGCGAATGTGGACCACGATTTGTTGATGCCAAATTCGGAAATTTTGTCTAAATTTAGCAAAAATTGCCGCCGGTAACTGCGCTGCCGGCCCGGGCACGAAGATTAGCATTGAAATTCAGGGCGGAATCCTGTATAAAGCAGGCAGGTGCTTGGTCAGTTTTTATTTTGTTTGCCAAGCCCGCCCTGGTAAAATAGCTGGCTGGTTAACCTGTCCGTAGAGTGGGACGGTTTTACTATGGCACGAAATCGTCGTGGTCGAAAAGCGCTGTACGAGGTGATGACGCAGGCTCGGCGCAAGTCGAGTTTGGGCAAGACATTAGAGCAGTTGCGCCCCGCACAGCCCAAGAAAGATGAGCCGGCTCCGCCTCCGCAAAAGCCCAGTACGGCCCTGCCCCAGGGGGCGGCAAAATGGTGGCGAAGGCCGAAGCAGGTGCAGATTAACGCCGGCAGAATCGAAATATCGATACCGTATCAGCTTGCTATCGCGATACTTCTGGGCCTGGTGGTGCTGGTCTTGCTGGCCTTTCGGCTGGGCCAGTTCAGTCGGACGGCCGCCAATTCCGCGGCCAGAATCCAGAGACAGGAGCAGCCCAACTCGGCAGGGCGCGACAGCGCCGGGGCAACGCCGCCGCCGGCAGCCACCGACAATAAAGGTCCGGGTCCTGAAAAAGTCGA
>CAZPJZ010000375.1:0-3512 GCA_964586995.1 uncultured Pirellulales bacterium
TGGGTGCCGGATACACCAATACCGATTGGACCTTTATTGATGACGCAGATGTTATCGATGTCTGGCGTGCCTTCGTAGTTGCCAAGGAGAAGTACGAAGGTGCCTACGACCTGGGGCAGTTGGTCGATACGCGTGAGCGGCGGCGGATTGTCGGTGACTTTGTAATGTCGCCGATGGATATCTCCAACAATCGCACGTACCCTGATACGGTGGTCATCGCCAGCAGCGATTTCGACTCGCACGGATTTACGATACACCCTGTATTCTTGCTCAAACCGCCAGACAGGAGTGAGCGGGTTGCTAATGTTCCATACCGGTGCCTGCTGCCGAAGGGTCTGGAGGGCATCTTGGTCACCGGCCTTGGCGTAAGCGCTCATCGTGATGCAATTCCCGTGATACGGATGCAGGCGGATATCCAAAATCAAGGTTATGCAGCCGGGGTCGCGGCAGCGATGGCTGCAAAAAGCGGCAAAGCGGTGCGCGAGATTGACATCAGAGCGCTTCAGCGACATCTGATCGAGAAGGGTAATTTGCCCGAGCGAGTTTTGACTGATGAAGATGCGTATCCGCTATCTAAAGAGACGATTGCAGAGGCCGTCAGGAGTGTGGCCGATGACTTCAAAGGGCTGGAATTCGTCCTTGCCCAACCGGAAGACTCGCTGCCGATGCTGAGAGAAGCTTACAGGACGTACGACTCTGAGAAGGCAAAGCTCGCCTATGCTCACATCCTGGGGATGTTGGGTGATGCGACGGCCGTCGAGGCTTTGTTGGAAGCGGTCAGGGCGAGGGATTGGGACAAAGGTTGGAATTTTACCGGGATGGGGCAGTACGGGGCCAGCCTTAGTCCGCTGGATAGTTTAATAATTGCCTTGGGGCGCACTGGTGATAAGCGGGCAGTTGACGTTATTGTCGAAAAAATTGGGCAACTGGATGCCAAAAGCGAGTTCTCGCACTTTCGGGCGGTGGCAATGGCGCTGGAGGCATTGAGCGATCCGGCTGCGGCCGAACCTCTGGCGCGACTTTTGAAAAAGCCGGATATGGCCGGGCACGCTTTTACCAAAATTGAAAAGGCTCGACAGGGCACGCCAGCCAGCCCCACCGACACCACGACCAGAAACCGCTCGCTGCGAGAATTATTTCTGGCAAGGGCTCTTTATCGCTGTGGAGATTACGAGGGCCTGGGCAAAAAGATTCTGAGAGAGTATGGCCGTGACCTCCGTGGTCATTATGCTCGTCACGCCCAGGCAGTATTGAAGGAGACCCCGCGTAAAACGCGTGGCTAAATATTGGAATATAATGATGTAAGGAGAGATAAAAATGGCTGGAAAATATCGGTTTTCATTCGGGCCCTGGAATATTCACGAAGGCGCCGATCCGTTTGGGCCGCCGGTCAGGCGACCGGTTGCGTTTGCCAAGAAGCTCAAGATGTACAAAGCACTGGGATTTGACGGCGTACAATTCCACGATGACGATGCGGTGCCGAACATGGATGAACTCAGCGCCAACCAGATCGTCAGAAAGGCAAAACAGGTCCGTAAGATGCTGGAGGGAGAGGGCCTGGCGGCGGAATTCGTTGCACCACGACTGTGGGAAGACCCGCGCACGATTGACGGCGCCTATACGTCGAATGACCCGGCCTGCCGCAAGTACGCAAAGGAGCGAAGCCGGAGGATGATTGACATCGCCGATGCACTGGGCACCAAACTGGTCGTTCTCTGGCTGGCCCGCGAAGGGACCTATGTCCGCGAGGCCAAGGACAGCAAAGTCGCTGTCGAGCAGATTGTCCAGGCCATAAATGATATGCTGGCTTACAACAGGGAGATCAAAATTGCGATTGAGCCTAAGCCCAACGAGCCGATGGACCAGGCGTATATTCCGACTACGGGACACGCGGTCGCGATCAGCTATCTCACCGATGACCCAGGCCGGGTCGGAGTCAACATCGAGACGGCCCACGTTATCTTGGCGGGGCTGGATCCGTCGGATGAGATGGGTTTTGCCCTTGCCTATGACAAGCTCTTTACGGTGCACCTAAACGATCAGAATGGCTTGAAATTCGATGAGGATAGAACCTTTGGTGCAATTAACCTGCGCAGGGCTTTCAATCAGGTGCGCGTGCTCGATGCCTACGACTACGGGACAAAGGGCGAATTTGTCGGCCTGGACGTAAAGGCCATGCGGACTCAGAAGCAGCAGGTCGCCACAAAACACTTGGCCAACAGTCGGGCGATTTTTCTACGTCTGGTGGAAATCGTTCGGAGTATCGACCAGAACCAGGTCAAGAAATTGATAGCCCAGAGAGACTACGAAGAGGTGGATATGTTGATAATCAACCATCTGATGGGTAAATAGACTGAGTATAGGTTGTCGAAAGTATGGCTAAGACCGAAGGCAAGACCGTCCTGAGTTTAGGTGCTCACCCGGATGACGCGGAGTTTTTCTGCGCGGGGACGCTGGCACTATTGCATAAAAAAGGTTGGCAGATTCACATTGCCACAATGACGCCGGGCGACTGCGGCACGGTCGAATACAGCCGGCAGGAAATCAGCCGGATTCGCAGGGCTGAAGCTGCCAAAGCGGCGAGCATTTTGGGCGGTAGCTATCACTGCCTCGAATGCGACGATATTTTTATTTTGTACGACAGGCCGACATTGGTTAGAGCGATCGAGCTGGTGCGAGAAGTCCGCCCAAGTATTGTGTTTACCTGTAGTCCCGCCGATTATATGGTCGACCACGAAATGGCCAGCAAAATCGCTCAGACGGCTTGCTTTGCCTGCGGAGTGGTGAACATTGAGATTCCTGGTGTTGAGGCATTTGAGCCGATACCGTATCTATATTATTTTGATCCTGCGGACGGCAAAGACAAATTCGGAAACCAGATAAAGCCCAGCACAATTGTTGATATAAGCAGTGTGATGCCGACCAAAGAGAAGATGCTCTGCTGCCACGAGAGCCAGCGAAATTGGCTTCTCAAACATCACGGTATGGACAATTATGTTATCGCGATGACACACTTGAGTGAAAAAAGAGGCAAGCAGATAGGCTCAAGTTTTGCCGAGGGCTTCAGGCAGCATTTGGGCCACGCATACCCGCAGGATAATATCCTAAAGGCTGAGCTTGGCGACCTTGTGCACATATTGTAAGGAGAGCAAGGATGGCAAGAAAAATCAGTATCTTGGCGCCGGACTGGTGGGACTATACCACACTCGACGACCAGATTCTTAACGATGCAGCTAAACTTACAGAGAGAGACGTGGCGGGTTTATCCAGAGAGGGTTTCAAGGTGGTTTTTTACGATACTCTGGAGGACTTCTATCTTGCAGAGGCGTTGGAATATGTCACGGCTTGGAAGCAGGCCACGGCGGATAACGCGGTGGGCATTTGCGGGCCGATTGGGCCGACCGAACAGCTTCCGCTTGTCGCACGCATCGTAAATGAGCTTGGCCTAAATCTTAAAAACGCTCATTTCTGGGGAATGGACGAGTGGTACATGCAGGGCAAAGAAGTGCCGC
>CAZPJZ010000376.1:0-3503 GCA_964586995.1 uncultured Pirellulales bacterium
CCGAACGGCAGCGACCAGGTCGCTGATTTGCCGGACACTGTCTGGCGCTGCCTGATTTGCTGCTGCAATGGTATCCGCGTCGAGCTCATAGCCGGCGGGCGAGGCCACGACCATTTTCATGCCCAGTCTCGCGCTGGCAAAGGCAAGAGAGCGGGCGACGTTGTTGCCGTCGCCGATAAACGCGATTTTCACCCCTGCTAAGCGCTGGCAGTGCTCGCTGATAGTAAGCACGTCCGCCATCGCCTGGCAGGGGTGTGACCAGTCTGTCAGCGCATTGATGACGGGCACAGTTGCGAACGCGGCCAATTCGGTGATCGTACTGTGCTCGAAGGTGCGCGCCATGATGCCATCGACGTATCGGCTCAGCACCCGGGCAATGTCTTTGGCAGGCTCGCGTTTACCGATGCCGCCGATGTCTTCGGGCTTGACGTAGATGGCGCTGCCGCCGAGGTCCGTCATAGCCACGTGGAAGCTGATGCGGGTCCGCAGGCTGGGCTTTTCGAACAGCATCGCCAGAGTTTTGCCCGCCAGGCACAAATCTCGCCCGCCGGATTTATACAGCTTCTTCAATCGGCTGCTTTCAGCCAGCAGGTCCTTTAGCTGCTCGGCAGAAAAATCGTTTATGCTCAGAAAGTGTTTCATTTGGAACTTTCAGCCAATACGGCATCCAAAATATCGACAGCCTGGTCAATCTGGTCCTTCGTGACGATCATCGGCGGCATAAATCGCAGCACCGTTTCATGCGTGCAGTTGATTCGCAGACCGTTCTGGAGGCACTTCTTGACGATTTCGGCTCCGGGATCGCTCAACTGCACCCCCATCATCAAGCCAATGCCCCGAACCTCTTGTATGATAGGATGCTTTTGCTTCAATTGCGAGAGCTTGTTCTTGGTGTATTGGCCCAGCTCGGCGGCGTTTTCAAGAAGATTGTTTTCTTCTATCGCCTCGATGACGGCGATGCCCGCGGCGCAGGCCAGGCAGTTCCCGCCGAACGTGGAGGCGTGTTTGCCCGGCCCCAAAGAAGCGGCGACTTCTTCTTTAGCCATCATCGCGCCGATAGCCACGCCGCCGCCCAAGGCTTTGGCCATCGTTATGATATCGGGCTCGACGTCAAAGTGCTGATAGGCGAACCATTTGCCCGTTCTGCCGATACCGGTCTGGACTTCATCGAGAATCATCAAAGCACCTTTTTCATCGCATAACCGGCGAATGGCTTGCAGATATTCGGCCGTGGCAATGTTGATTCCGCCCTCGCCCTGTATCGGCTCGATCATGACCGCCGCAACCTCGTCCGTAAAGGCAGACTCCAACGCTGCAATGTCGTTGAACGGCACATAAATAAAGCCGGGCAACAGCGGCAGAAAACCTTCATGATATTTCGTCTGCGCCGTCGCCGTCACCGTAGCAAATGTCCGTCCGTGAAAGCTCCCTTCTGCGGTGATAAATTTGTATTTCTCGGGCGGCGTGTACAGCCGGGCCAGTTTCAACGCCGCCTCATTTGCCTCGGCCCCGCTGTTACAGAAGAAGCACTTACCGCCGAACGCCCGCTGGCTCAAAAGCTGCGCCAGCCTGCCTTGCGGCTCGGAGTAGAATGTGTTATCCACGTGCAGCAACTCGCCCGCCTGTTGGCGGATCGCCTCAACCACCTTGGGATGGCAATGACCTATCGCGCTGACCGCCCAGCCGGGAAACATGTCCAGTATCGCCTTGCCGTCCGCGTCATACATCCAGCAGCCCTCGCCTTTAACGATGACCCTGGGCAGCCGGGCATAATTTGCGATCACGTACTTATCAAACAGCTCGATTGTCTCCTGCGTCGTCATAGTTCCGTCTCTCGTATCTGTTGCTTCTTGGATATTTCTGTTCCGATACCCTCGTCCGTATATATCTCCAGCAGCAGCGAGTGTTCGATTCGCCCGTCGATGATATGCGCCTTTTTCACGCCGCCGTCCAACGCCATCAAACACGCGTCGACCTTCGGCAGCATGGCGTCGGTAATAATGCCGGCGTCAATCATCTCCTTGATCTGTTTTTCGTTCACGCTGGAAATCCCACTGTCCGGGTCTTTGATATCTCTTCGAATCCCATGAGTGTCACTGACGACGACCAGTTTTTCAGCCATGGTTTGCGCCGCGACCTTCCCGGCGGCGCTATCGGCATTAACGTTTAGTTTTCCGCCCGCCTTATCCATCGCTATGGAGGCGATCACCGGTATGTTATGGGCTACACACAGCGTCCTGAGCAGTTCCGCATTGACACCCGTTATCTGTCCGACCAGTCCGACGTCGATCTTGCGTCCATTTTCGCCGGCCAGTCTGAGCATCTCGGCAAACAGTACGCAGCTACTGAGCGAATGCAGGCCCATCGGCTTGCAGCCCAGCTCAGCAAGCATTTGGCAGATGGGCGTATTGATCTTGTGAACCAGAGTGTGCTCGGCAATATTCAGCGTTCGCTCATCGGTGTATCGTCTGCCCTGCACCCAGACTGGCTCCAGGCCCGCCTCGTTCATCGCCTTGGTAATGGCTTTGCCGCCGCCGTGCACAATGATCGGCTGCATTCCTACCGTGTCCATAAAGGCGATGTCGGTCAGAAGTTTTCTTTGCAGACACACATCGTCCAGCACGCTTCCGCCGAGCTTGACCACCACGATTTTTCCACGGAAGCTGCGGATGTACTCCATCGCCTCGATCAGCGCGCCAGCTTTGGCAATAGCTTCTTCCACCTGCGTAGCTCCTGAAAAAGCAATTTGGGAAAGCGGAAAGTTTATTATGCGCCAGCAGGTTCGTCAAGATATATATTTACGGTTTTCCCCTCAACGAACACCGCGCCCCATCTTGCGTAATTCTCACTGAAGTATGATATAATGTGCAGGGTTCAGTAATGTGCAAAAGCATTGCCACTATATTTGCGATTTCTCTGGGCGTCCTTTTGGTGAACGGATGCGACACAGAAGGTGAAGCTAATAATATGAACGGCTCAGATATCGAGAACGAAACTGCGGCATCAGCCGAACAGGCTGAGCACTCAAGCCGATACGAAAAAGCCACCTTTGCCGCAGGCTGTTTCTGGGGTGTCGAAGCGGCCTTTGCCAAAGTCCCCGGCGTACTCTCGACGCAGGTCGGCTATACGGGCGGGCACACAGACAATCCCACGTACAAACAGGTCTGCACCGGCAAGACAGGCCACGCCGAAGCGGTCGAGATCATGTATGACCCGACGAGAATTTCATACGAACGTCTTTTGGAAGTTTTCTGGAGCATTCACGACCCTACAACTCTTAACCGCCAAGGGCCCGACATCGGCACGCAATACCGTTCCGCCATTTTCTATCACAATAAAGAGCAGCAAACCGCCGCCGAGGCCTCAAAGTGTAAACTCGAGCAGTCCGGCAGATTCGACAGGCCCATCGTGACGGAAATCACGCCCGCTTCGGAATTTTACCGCGCCGAGGAATACCACCAGCGTTACTTTGAAAAGCACGGCATTTCTTCTTGTTACTTGCC
>CAZPJZ010000377.1:0-3501 GCA_964586995.1 uncultured Pirellulales bacterium
GGGTATACGATGATGAAGAATAGTGCAAACGGCCAAGTATGAAATAGCATTTGGTTTCCTATTCACCGCTGAGACCGCAGAGGACGCGGAGATAAATATAATCAAAAAGTTATTCTCTGCGTGCTCCGCGTACTCTGCGGTAAGACAAAAGCGGACTTTTATTCCATCAAAACGCGGATGTGCGCTTCTACCGAGGCGGCCAGCCCGTCCAGCTCGTAGCCGCCTTCCAGCGTGGAGACCAGCCGACCCTCGCAGCACTTCTCTGCTATATCCTTGACGATTCGGCTGAGCCGGGCAAACCCCTGTGCAGTGACCCGCATACCGCCGAGCAGATCGTGCTCGTGAGCGTCGAACCCGGCGGAGATCAGCACAAAATCGGGAGCGAACGCCAGAGCAGCGGGCCTGAGTTTCTCTTCAAAAGCCTCCAGAAAATCGGCATCCGTGGAGCCGGCCGGCAACGGCACGTTGATGGTGCAATCCAAGCCTTTTCCGCTGCCTTTCTCTGCGGCGCTACCCGTGCCCGGATAGAACGGATACTGGTGAACGCTGAAGTACAGCACCGACGGGTCGTCGTAGAACGCCGCCTGCGTGCCGTTGCCGTGGTGCACGTCCCAATCCACGATAAGCACCTTGGGCAGGTTATGCTTCTTCTGGACGTATCGTGTGCCGATAGCGATGTTGTTGAACAGGCAGAAACCCATCGCTCGATCCTCTGTGGCGTGGTGGCCCGGCGGACGAACCGCGCAAAAGACATTGCGGACCTTCTTCTGCATCACGGCATCGATAGCGCAAAGCATCCCGCCCGCCGCTACCAAAGCGGCCTGGTAAGATTTTGGCGATATGGGGGTGTCCATGGAGTCCAGGTATCTTGTGCCGTCCTCGCAGCTCTGTCTGACGTGCTCAGCGTACCGGCGGGAATGAATTGTGGTGACCCATTCCAGCTCGGCCAGCTTGGGTGAGAGGTGGAGCAGTTGGCCGTACATGCCCGTCGCTTTGAGTCTGTCCACGATGGCGGTTAGTCTCTCCGGCCTTTCCGGATGGCCCGGAGTGACTTTGTGCTCCAGATAGATGTCATCATAAACCAAGCCCGTTTTTGCCCGGCCTTGGCCCGGATTATCCTTATTCGGGTTCGGCCCGGCCGAGGGATTATTCGGTGCATTCCTCACGCAGCGAAAACCAATGGCGTCGCTGGCCAGGCACGTGTCGTTGATGGACGGGTCACTGGCCCGGTAGGATGACCGGCAACCGTCCGCACCAGAATTCCAGGCACCGCCCCGCAGGACGCGTTCGGCGCCCTTGGCCGGGCCTTGGGGGTTCTTCTGCGGACTCTGTTTGTAATAGTCCTCGGCATAATAATCGTGGCACCATTCTGCTACATTACCGTGCATGTCGTAAAGCCCCCAGGCATTAGGTTGCTTCTGCCCGACAGGGTGGGTCTTGCCGGCAGAGTTGTCTGCGAACCAGGCGTGGGCCTGGAGGTCACGCACACCGTTACCGAAGCTGTACTTCGTCGTGGTGCCGGCTCGGCAGGCGTACTCCCATTCCGCCTCGGTGGGCAGGCGATATCCGCTTGCCTGGAAGTTGCACTGCCAGGTTTCTTCGTCGTAGCAAGGCTCCAGGCCCTCGGCCAGTGACCGGTCGTTGCAGTACAGAGCTGCATCGGTCCAGTTTATCTGTTCCAACGGCTGGTTTGGGCCCTTAAAGTGAGATGGGTCCGGCAACTGATACCTTCTGAATTCTTCCTGAACAACCTCGAATCTATCCATCAAAAACGAATCTACCCATACCTTGTGCACGGGCCTCTCATCGGGTGCTCCATCTTTGCTTCCCATCAGGAACCAGCCTCCAGGAATTGCAACCATTTCTATACCGGTCTTTGTTTTTATGATTTCCGGCCGGGGCGTACTCTCCTTGTCGCGCCGGCAGCCGATAAAAAAGCCAAAAATCAAGATGCAAAACGTAAATCTACGGAATTCCACAGTTCTTATCTCTCAGCTTTGAGCTTTCCGCTTAAAGCAGGTACCCAGTCGGGCTCTTTGTTGTGCTTGCCGTCGGTAGTGATTTGGACCCATTTGCCCGTCAGGTCACTGACACAGATGTTCCAGCCTGGCGCCTTGCCGCCAACGATGCAACTACCCGCATCGGGCCCATAACTGAAGGCAATGTATTGGCCGTCGGGTGAGAAATCGGTGTGGTAGACGTAGTACTCCTTCTCGCACTTGGCAATGACACGAATATTGGCTACGCGCGGTACCGGCAAGGTCAGGTCGATATCAGCAACACACAAATCCCAGTTCGTCTTCCCCCAAGTCATCTTTCTCCCGTCAGAACTGAGGTCTGGTCGGCAACCCTTGACCCCGTATTGAGTCAGGTCAAACATGGCGCTGCCTTGTGCTTCGAAAGCCACAATGGCGCTTCCCAAGCCCATACCGCCTACCGCGCTTGAGACAAACCACCTTCTCTCCGGCGACCAGCAGATGCTGTAAACATGGAGCAACCCTTTGTTTGGATGGCGCTCATGCCTTGCCGTCGCGATATCGTAAAAGGACAACCCCTGGGTGGCATAGGGCCGGGTCGTGTAACGGTCATATTCGTCCCCCAGGTAGGCAATTGTCCTGCTGTCCGGACTCCAGCATGGTTCTCGGGCGTGGTCGGCCACCTTCGCTCGACCGGTGCCATCGATATTCATATAATAAACGCTTCGAACCGTGCCTTTTGCCTCCCGCTCATCTGTGACGAAACAGATCTTGGTACCATCGGGCGAGGCGTGGGGATACATCTCGTCGACATCCGGTGTCCGTGTCAGGTTGGTTACGTTGGAGCCGTCTACATTCATTAAGAATAGCTCCCAGTTTTCTCTGCCGTCAGTTTCTCTATACGTTTCATAGATAATCTTGAAGGGGATCGCCGCGAGATTGATTTCGGATTTTTCGCTGGGACGCAGCCGCCGTTCAGAGTCATTTGCAGGTTGTGATCCCCACGCCGTCTCAAACCAGCCAAAGACACGGAGCGATAGACAGAAGAGAATACCCAAACACGACAGTCGCCTTACATTGTCAAATGTTTCTCTCACAAATTAATTCCTTCCCGATTACTCTCTGGCCCCGTGCTTGCGGAGCAGTTCCACGATTGTCTTGTGGCCTTTGGCCAGAGACAGCGGTGTATCACCCTTGTCCGTCCTGGCGTTTACCTCTGCACCCTTGGCAAGGAGCACTTCGATTACGGCCTCATCCCACCCTCTTTCGCACGCTATATGTAAAGGTGTCCACCCTTGCCATTTTACGCGGGATGCCTTCGCGTTGACATCGGCCCCGTGAGAGAGAAGCAGCGCCACGAGTTTAGTATTGCCCTGTTCGACCGCCAAGTGGAGGGCACTCACCCCGGCAATTTCACTCTTGAGGTTTACGTCAGCGCCCCCGGCAATAAGCAGGCCCGCCATATCCGCATTATCCACCGAAAACATCAGCGGTGTCGAGCCCCCTTCGTCCTGCGCGTTGACAT
>CAZPJZ010000378.1:0-3491 GCA_964586995.1 uncultured Pirellulales bacterium
AAGACCAGTTGAAGATGCACTTAGACCGGCTGGAGCACCGCATCAAGCAGCAGAGCGTCGAGATGATGGAGGTGAAAGAGCAACTGGCCCGGTTCGGCGGCGAGCTTGCGCAGAGAACAGCACAACCGGCACCAGCCAGGCAGCAGTCGCCGCAGCCAGTTGCCGAGCCGCAGCCCATCGCGCAGCGTCCAGCGGAGCAGACGGAGGCACTGGCAACGGCCAATCAACAGCTCCAGCAGCAGATCGACAGAGCAAGGCAGTCGGAGCAGAATCTCAAGGAGAAGGTCGCCCTACTGACAAGGGCGAATGAACAGCTCCAGCGCCAAATCGCCGAGCTGAACCAAAAAGAGGTGGAGCTGCTCGAGGGGATTATAGAAGGGGAGCAGCCGGCCGAGCCGGTGGAAGTGTTGAACCCGCAAGAACTCAAGGCGTTGAGTGAATTGGCCAGACGCCTGACATAGTAAGCATCTACTGAGCAGGCAAGCCGGCGCTATTGCGTATACAGTCCAGGGCGGCCGATTCATCCTCGGCAAATTCGAATATTGCTGCGAGGCCCGTTCGGACAAAGATATGCTTTATTTCCGCAGAGACGTTGCACAAGACGAGCAGATGCCCGAATTTCCTAAGTAACCGGTCCAGCGTCACCAGGTTACAAAGGGTCTCGGAAGTCAACATCCGGACGCCGGCAAAGTCCACCACTACGTCACGGTCGACTTGCTCGCTCAATATTATGGCGACCTCTTCCAGCTCATCGCCTTGCCGGGGCTGTTCAGGCAGGGTAACAAGAAGAACACGCTCTGAGTAGTTTTGAATTCCCATTTCAAGCCCCCCAGTTGCAACGGCACAATTTTGGCGAATTTCATACATTTTATCGGAAGAAATTCGGGATGGTGACAACCATCCATATAAATTATGGCACAATACCGCCCAAATCCAAATAAAACTGCGAGAAAAAGTTGCCCGCGGGCGCAAATTGGCCCACATCCGGTCTTGGCACGGGCGATGGAACCAGCCGCAAGGGCGGTTGTGGAAATTGTGGTCTATTTGGAACGCCCGCACGGACGACGTAAACACGGGCCGGGCGTCAGTCTTTCCGTTCGAGGGCCTCCGTTACCTTCTTAGTCAGTTCAAGCTGCTCCTGTCCGCCCAGCGAAAGGTTGCTTTCGAGCATTCCGATGTACCTGTCGGCTTCCGGGTCCTCGTGCCTGAGCTGGTCAATCCTGGCGTTTTGCCGCCTGATTTCCTCGTCCAGCTCCGCAAAATCCAGAGCCAGGTTGAATTTTTTGTCCAGGAAAGAAAGAGTCACTTTTGTTGCCTGGAAATCTTCGGCCGGCGCCAGGTAAAACGGTATTTCGGTCCAGAGGCTGACGCCGGGGATTCCTCTCTTGTTGGCTACCCATAACAGATAGCTGCTGATTGCCGGCGGGCCTTGCCAATTCATGTTTTCTAAGCCGAAGCTCGAAAGCTCTTGTTGGATGCCTTGCTGATTGAAAACCGCCAACATCCTTCGTGGCCCGCTGTGAACGACCGACGAAATTGTCCCGCCGATCGTGTACAACTGCTTTATCTTGCAGTAATGCTGAGCCAGATCCGAGACTGCATTTAAGAACTTGTACCGCTCGAACCTCGGTTCGTTGCTTTTGAACGCCACTAAGTCGTTTCTGCCGGAGCAGTAGAATTTACCCTGCGGGAACTGAGCCGTGTCGTTTTCAATAGCCACGCCCTCCAGCGAAAAAAATCCTACCGGCTCAATCTCACAGAAGCTCTTGGCGTCCAGCTTTCGGTTTATGTAGTCGATCACCTTCGGGCTGAGGTTGCCGGCATCTTCTTCCCAGCCGACGATGGCCGTTGGACTCTCAAACTCGACCTGCCGGCAGAACCTAAAGACGTTATTGGGTTCCCGCGGGGCGGGGTCCCTCATCCTTCCAGGGTCTCTGGTCAAAAAGCTCATCTATGTGCTCCATTATCCTTTTCTGCTCTTCTTCGGTTATTGGGCCCGGCTCACTGGGTCTGGCGTACCGCAACTTCTCAATTTCATCTCGTACTTCCGGCGGTATCGCATCCGCTTTATACAGGCTCTCCAGGAAGCCCTCGATGTTTTCCTCCACCCTTTGCGCTAGCTCATCCAGTCTGCTAAGAGCCTGCGCTATTAGGCCCCCCCGCGCGGAGGCGCCGGCTGATGCCGAAGGGGCAATCGGAAGGCCCAGCATTTTAGCCAGGACCTCCAGGACCGATTTTGAACCCTTTGGATAGGGCCAGGGCGCCGCTTGAAGATAATAGGGTATTTCGCCCATCAAACAGATTGCCTCCAGGCCCCTTTCTTTAGCGACCCCCAACAAAAGCCCATTCAGACCTGTAATGACGCCTTGGTCGCTTCTTCCTTCGATCTCTGACATCAAGATGGTGTTTTCATATTGTATTACTTCGGCGATCAGGTCTTGGCTGTTAGGCACCGCCCAGACCCTGGGTCTTGCCGTGTGATGAATCGCAGTCACCGCGGCTCCGGACGTATAGACCCTTCGGCAGCCAAATTTCTCTGCCACATCCAGGACCAAGTTGGCCATTTCGTAGGCCTTTTGGCCCTGTGCGTATCTGGCTGGGCCGTCGCTCGGCTGCTGCTGTGCGATAAAGAATATCAGGTCCCGATACCTTCGACTGGTCTCAGGGCGGGTCTTCAGCCGGCAAAAGTAGAATTTGTTGCTCGGAAACTCAAGGGCCTTCAGCAAGCCCTTTTCAATCGTGACCTTTTGAGGGTCGAAGAATTCCCAGGATTCGATTTCTCCGAACTGTTCGGCTTTGAGCACGACTCTTAAAGTGTCCATCGCGGTTAAGCCGATGTTTCCGATCCCCGGCCAGCCGCAAAACATAACCGGATTTTTAAGCTCGGGCTCTTTATACAGTATGATTGCCATCGCATCACCGCCTTTGTCACTTGACCTTCGAGCTTGTACTTTTAAGTCTTAACTTATCCGTAAGACTCCTGCTCCCTGGATTTTTCCCCGTTTCAATAAAAGCAGCGCCTGGTTTGCTTGTTCCAGGTCAAATTCCTGGACCTGCGGCACAATGGGGATTTCGGCCGCCAGAGGCAAAAACTCCTCGGCATCGGTCCTGGTGATATTTGCTACACTTTTGAGTTCCTTCTCCAGCCAGACATGGGTGGGATAGTCCAGGCCCAGCAGGGAATCCTTGTCTTTTTCTTCCTTTCGAATGGCATTGATGACCAGCCGTCCCCCTTTCTCCAGTACGCGCAAGGCTTCCACGACGGGCCGCCAGGCTGGCGTGAAGTCAATGGCACAATTGAGTTTCGCTGGCGGCGAGTCTCCCGTCGCACCGACCCAATCCGCGCCCAGTTTTTCAGCCAAACTCTGGTGCTCTTTCTGGCCGGGTCTGGTAAAAACGAAGACCTTGCAGCCGGGGTATTTATATTTGGCGACCTGGATGACAATGTGAGCCGACGCCCCGAAACCGAACAGGCCAAGAATTTGCCCGTC
>CAZPJZ010000379.1:0-3490 GCA_964586995.1 uncultured Pirellulales bacterium
CGCAAAGAAAATCAGATGACAATGATCGAGGCCAAGACTTACCGCTGGTACGGCCACAGCCGAAGTGACCCGCGAGAGTACAGGACAAAGGCCGAGGAAAAAGCCTGGCACAAGCACGATCCGATCATCGTCCTTAGCGAAAAACTGCTCAGCGAGAAACTCTTCACGCAAGAGCAGTTAGACCAGATAAAAGATAAGGCCTTTGCCACCATCGAGACGGCAACTAAGTTCGGCATGGAAAGTCCCTGGCCCAATCCTGCAGATGTAACAAAAGACGTATATGTGGACGAAACTTATCCGGCGGACCTTATAGAGTCCGAAAAAAGCACAGCCGCCAATGTTATGAAAGCAACCGCCGCCTTTGAAGCTGCCATAGCTTCAGCCGGCACAAAGACTAAGAAAGAGGCAATTGAGCAAGCCAAAGCGGCAATCAAATCGCAGTTCGGCATGGATATAATGAACATAGCACAGGCCGTTTCGCTTGCCCAGGCAGAGGAAATGAGAAGGGATGAGCGTGTTTTCGTAATGGGCGAAGATGTCGGCCTGTACGGCGGCGCATACCAGGCTACACGGGGACTGCTGGCGGAATTTGGCAAAGAAAGGGTCATTGACACCGCCATATCAGAGGCAGCCATCGCCGGAGCCGCCGTGGGTGCCGCTCTGCGTGGTATGCGGCCGGTAGCTGAAATCATGTACGTGGATTTCGTTACGATAGCGCTCGACCAGCTTGTCCATGTCGGCGCTTACAACCGCTATATGTTCGGCGGCAAAGCAAAGGTGCCGATGGTGCTGCGAACTGAAGGCGGTGTGGGTAGGTGCATCGCAGCCCACCATTCCGAGTCGTTGGAGGCATGGCTGATGCATCCACCTGGTTTGTACGTCGTGATGCCCTCCACGCCTTATGATGCGAAGGGTCTGCTCAAGGCAGCTATCCGCAGCGACAATCCGGTTGTCTTTATCGAGCATAAGTCAACATACGGCCAGGCTGGTCCGGTCCCGCCGGGCGATTACATAATCCCGCTGGGCGTGGCCGATGTCAAAAGGCCGGGCCAAGATGCCACCATCGTCAGTTACAGCAGAATGGCAATGTTCTGCCTGGAGGCAGCAAAAATCCTGGCTGAGCAGCACCAGATCGATGCAGAAGTAATTGATGTGCGAACGCTCAAGCCGTTGGACATAAAGACGATTGCCGATTCGGTTCGCAAGACCGGGCGGCTGGTCACAGTCAGTGAAGGCTTTGCCACCTGCGGTGCAGGCAGAGAAATCACCTGCCAGTTTATGGAATACGAGTTTGACGATGGCTCACACGGCTTCGATTACCTCGATGCGGCGCCGGTTAATCTGGCTGCAGTCGATGCTCCGCCGCCGATGAGTGAGCCGCTTGAAAAGGCCAGTATTCCCAGCGTCGATGAAATCGTGGAAGCTGTTAAGTCATTCGTATAGTCTGTATGAAATTCGAAATCCGAAGCACGAAACTCCAAACAATATCAAAATTCAAACGTCCAAACGATCAAAACGTTATGAGTTTTTGTCATTCGAATTTGTTTCGGATTTCGACATTCGGATTTAGGATTTAGGCACAATGTAGATGAGGTCAAAATGGCAAGAGAAATAAGACTACCGCAGCTCGGCGAAACGATGAACGAAGGGACTATCGTTGATTGCAGGGTCAAGGTCGGCAACGAGGTGAAAAAAGGCGACGTGATTTTCGAGATAGAGACCGACAAGGCGACGCTGGAGATGGAATCTCCCACTGCCGGCTTTGTCAAGCACATCCTTGTAGAGGTGGGCCAGACGCTGCCCGTAGGAGAGCCGGTGATGGTACTGGGCGATAAGGATGAGGAAGTGCCGCCAGGTTTTATTGATTCACTTAAAGGTGTCGCGACAGCCGCAGGGACGTCCGCCGCTGCAAGCGCGCAAGTCCCGGCTGCTGAACCTGCCAAGACCGAGGCAGCTCCAACTAAGCCGGCAGGCAAAGTGATGGCCTCGCCGCGGGCAAAAAAATTGGCTGAGCAGCTCGGCGTTGACCTGGCAAAAGTCACCGGCACAGGCCCCGCAGGTAAGATTACAGAGCAGGACGTACAAAACGCCGCCGACAAAAAGCCGGTCAAGGCTGCTGAGCCTGCTGCCGCCGGTGAGGTCAAGCTCGGACAAACCATACCTCTAAATAGGCTCCAGCGAATAACTGCCGAGAGAATGCTCAAATCCAAGCGCGAAATCCCCTGCTTCTATCTGACAGTAAGAGCTGATGTCACTGAGCTCGTGACGCTGCGAGCCAAAATGAATGAAACGAGCGAGGTGAGAATCTCCTACAATGATTTTATTATCAAGGCCGTTGCAGCCGGGCTGGAAAAGTACCCGGTAATGACGGGGCAATTAGCTGGTGACGCCATCCAGTTAGCCGAATCAATTAACGTGGGTCTGGCAATTTCCGTGCCGGATGGGCTTGTCGCGCCGATTATCAAGGACGTCAACAGAAAAGACGTCAAGCAAATCGCCCGTGACAGTCAAGCCTTGATTGAAAGGGCCCGCAACAATAAACTCGCCCCGACCGACTTAGAGGGCGGCTGCATCACCGTCAGCAACCTCGGCGCATTCGGAATAGAGTCGTTCATCCCAATTGTGGTGCCGGGCCAGTGCAGCATCCTGGGCATAGGCAAGATAACCGACACCTGTGTGCCGGATGATGGCAATATCCTCGTGCGAAAACTAATGAATATGACCCTGTCGGTGGACCACAAGGTCACCAACGGCGCGTACGCCGCTCAGTTCCTGGATTCTGTGAGGAAATTGCTGGAAGACCCATCGCAGATTACAGATGGGTAATCGCGAAATGGCTCAAGGCGAGGGTCATTAAGCGAGAAAGGAGTTACTGAAATGGCCAAGAAAGTCACGGCAACATGTCTGCCGGCTATTCGCAAGGCTGCACCAAAGATTCCGGTTATCGGTGTTTTTGCCACCAGTGACCCGCGGATCGATCAGCAAAGCCGAAAACGCTGTCAGAACATCGCACAGATGGCCGCCGAGGTAATAAGTGTCGCCGTGGTCTTGCCGGACAAAGCGCCGGTGCCTGTTGTTTATTCCAGCGTGTTGGTCGATGGCGAATCACAAGCAGATATTGTCGCTCAACAATTTCGCAAAGCTGGCGTCGACATCTTAGTATGTGTGCCGGACACCTGGGCATTTCCGCAGTTGACGGCGATCTCACTGCTACAACAATTTCCGCGACAGACGCCGATAAATATTACCTGCGGCAATAGCGGTCCAAAGCCGGGCGTGGTATATGCCCACGCGCTAAATGGTGCTATCAGCCAATACGGGCGAATGGTTGCATTGAATGTCGGCACCTGGCCGGATACCGGAATGGATCCGAAGATGACCGAGCAGACCGCTAAAAACCTTATCGACTGGTGCTACGCGGCTGTAACCGCTGTAGCCCTGCGAGGCCGAAGGGTCGTAATTTTCGGCCATGACTCCATGGGAATGGAAA
>CAZPJZ010000380.1:0-3472 GCA_964586995.1 uncultured Pirellulales bacterium
GGAACCGCATGTGGTAGTACCATTCGTCATCCATCCAGAAGGGCTTGACGCCGCGTGTAATTGGATGATTCGGCAAGCTCTTAAATTCAGCGCGCCAGTGCGGGTTGACGGACCAGAATGTCTCGAAGTACCCGCCGACCCAGTCGAGGGCATAGTTGCCAGGCTTGCCCTTGGGCAGCTCGACTCCGTAATGCAGAAAAGCGATGCCGATGCCTTTTTTGGCGAGCTTGTCCATCTCTTCGAGGTGCCGCATAACCACATGGCCCCCGCCGCCGTCGCAATAAATCGCGATCGCATCGGCGTTATCGAAGGCGGTCGGGTCCTTGGGCCAGCCGTTCGTGTACACCGTCGCGTATATGTTCGGCATGCTCTCATTGAGCAGCTTTGCCAGCAACAAGCATCCGGCGTTGTGCTCGTGGCTGCCGTAGCCGTGGCTGGCGGGGCCAGCGACCAGGACTACTTTCTTTCTATTTTCCATTCCCTCGACTCCGCTCGGGACAAGTTTCAGGCGCGCCAGTTGGATGTCTTTAAATTGGACCTTCATGGGCGGTCCGGCGTGTAACTGCAAGGCCAGCACGCCCGACAGGTCCTGGTTGGCCTTGTCGTTATCAATGACCTCGGCGGTGACTTTGCCGTTGATCTTTAGGATAATATGCGGGCCGCGAGCGATTATGTGGTAATCGTTCCACCCGTCCTTCTTGATGTTTGCAAATAGCTCGGAGGAGTCGCCGAGTGAGGTGCTGCTCTTTTTGCCGTCAGCGCCGATGATGGTCTTCTGTCCGCGCTCGGCGAGCATCCCTCGGCCGTGCTCGTCATAAAGGGCGCCGGTGTACGTACCGCCTCTGTCGATATCCGCCTGGTAGCCTGCAGCATGACCATCGGGCAAAACGCGGCTGCGTATCTGGATGCCGGAGTTGGCCGCGGGCGTTCCCTCGATACGGTACTTGAGCTTCAGCTCAAAGTCGTCCAGCTCACCTAATTGCCAGACCAGAAACTGATTCGATTTTGCGGGATTGGCCTGCGTGGATTGAGCTGTGATGGCGCCGTCTTCGACCGACCAGTAGCTCATCTCGGGGGCCTTCCAGCCGTCGAGCGTCTTGCCATCGAAAATCGGCTTAAAGTCTGCGTCCTGAGCAATGGCAGCGCCTACCAAGAAGCCCAAAACCAGAACGTAGATTGCGATGAAATCGCACCAACTCCCGGCCCCGGCGGATCCAAATGGTGCGAAGTACCGCACCCTGCAATGAATTCTACGCATGACATTTTCTCCATACTAATATGCGTGGCGCCGCGTTCAGCTCGCGGCTTTCCACTGTTTTTTGATGAACTTCAGGCCCTTGGTATAGGCTTCCTCCTGGCTGGTGAAGAAATCGCGCCAGACGCGGGTGGCGGCGGCAAGGTCCGGCAGCGCCCGACCAAAGGCTTCGATGACCAGCCAGTCGTCGTATCCGCCCGAGCGTAAAGCCTTGAATGTGCCGGGCCAGTCGATGTGTCCCTCGCCCGGCGTGCCCCGGTCGTTCTCGCTGACGTGCACGTGTTTGATAACGTCGATATGTTTGCGGATACAGCCGACCGGGTCTTTTTCCTCGATGTTGGCGTGGAAGGTGTCAAATAGAACTCCGACGCTGCGATGACTGACGCGCTTGACGTAGTCCGCTGCATCTGCCATCGTGTTTAGCAGATATGCTTCGAAGCGGTTTAGAAACTCCACGGCCAAGATCACACCGGCTTTGGCTGCAATATCGCCAGCCTTGCGATGCACCTCAGCCGCACGCTTCTTTTCTTGCTCGGTAGGGGGTTTGCCGCTGAACATCCCGAGCGGCTGATAAATAGGCCCGCACAGAACCTCCGAGCCGAGTGCCTCAGAGCACTCAATCGCCCACTTAAGATACTGGACGGCTGCCTCGCGATGCTTGGCATCGGCACTTATGGGATTGTGCTCTTCGTCGGGGATGACCGTCACGGAGGTACAGCCCAGCCCATTATCTTTGATAGCCTTGCCGATCTTTTCGAAGTGCGCGACGTCTCCCCCAAACACGGGAATCTCGACGCCATCGTAGCCGATCTTCTTCAGATCTCTCAGCAGTCCAAGATGCTTGTCGGTAACGTGCGTAGTCCACAGCAACATGTTAAAAGCGGTTTTCATGCTTTTTTCTCCTTCCAGTCAGTTGTGTTGACATTATGCGTTACAATTGCCATATATTTAGCCCTGCTCCCGGCGTGGCTTGCCCTGGTTATTCTATTTCTCTATCGCTATCTTCAGCTCGGCCAGTGTTTTTTGCATCCATTGCAGCGACCGCTCGATCATGGGGCCCGCCTGGCCCTCACATTCCATGCTCAGCACGCCGGCGTACTTATGGTCGCGCAGCAATTGAAGACACTGCCGGATATTATCAGCGTTGACCCCTTCGCCGATAGCACAATGGCTGACGGCGATGCCGGTCTGCTCGCCCCGGGCCGCAGCAGCAAGCGATTCGGAAACATCCTTGATATGGACGTGGCTGACCTTTTCAATGAACCGCTTGAGAAATGCAACCGGGTCTTGGCCGGCGATATAAGTATTGCCCGTATCCATGTTCATCCGCAGATACGGGCTGCCAGAAAAGGCCAGCATCTTCTCCATCATCTCAGGTTTGGTGGTGAAGTATCCGTGCGGCTCAATATTGACCGTGATTTTGTGTGCTTCAGCAACCTCAATAATCTGCTCGTAGCTGCGCTTCATCATATCCATGGCTTCGGCGTCGGTCAGGCCTTCGGGCTGGTGCATCCCATCGGTGGTGTCCACACAATGACAGCCGATAAGGTTCGCCCACTGGATGGCTTTCATCACATAGGGCACACCTCGCAAGGGTCCATCCTTGCCCGACAACGGATAGGCCGCGTCCACCTGCGAAAAGCGGACGCCGTAGCGCTCCATCTTTCGCCGCAACAATAAGGGGTCCTCATAGAGGGCCACGTGCGGCTGATAACCCAGCCCATGTATCCAACTGACCCCGTCTATCAGGCCGCACTCGATATAGTGCACGCCGTTGCGCTGGGCCCATTGAAGACAGGCTTCGAAGCTGAAATACGCGCTATTGAAGGCATCGGTATGAAAGCCAATTCTCATTGTTAAGATTCCTCACTACCTGTAACAAGAGAGCCGGGATTAAGATGGGCAGGCGAGCTGCCCATCCTACGGCTGACGCTTGCTTGCGATTGGGATTCTGGTACGGGACTCAGACCTGCTGCCCATGCACAACCCCGCCGGAAGAGTTCCGCAACGCTCGGATTACGAATAGCCTTGGCATCGTGACCCAACGCACTGTGGAAGACCCGACCCTTACCATACGTAAGAACAAACGCCATGGGGTAATCCTTGTCGTCCACTTTTGAGCGTGCCGTTGCCAGCATGTGCACCGGCTGATCCCCTGCCAAGCAGGTGTATAGCTCGTCCTCGGTCTGGAAAGACTGCATCCCCTGTGTAATAGGA
>CAZPJZ010000381.1:0-3470 GCA_964586995.1 uncultured Pirellulales bacterium
GGGTCAGACAGTTCACTCAGGACGATGCCCACATTTTCTGTAAGCCCGGGCAGATCGAAGCAGAGGTCGTCGGCGTTATCGAGTTGACCTTTGAGATATATCGGACCTTCGGATTTGAAGATTTTCACGTCGAGCTGTCCACCATGCCCGAAAAGCACATAGGCTCGGACGAGGTGTGGGACATGGCCACGAGCAGCCTGAAAAGCGCCCTGGAGCATAAAGGTATCGGCTATAAAGTCAACGAGGGCGACGGGGCGTTTTACGGACCGAAAATAGATTTTCACATAAAGGATTGCCTCAGGAGGTCGTGGCAACTGGGGACCATCCAACTGGATTTTTCCATGCCCGAGCGGTTTGGGCTGACCTATACGGACCAGGATAATACGGACAAGACGCCGGTTATGATTCACCGGGCCGTTCTAGGCTCATTTGAGCGATTTATCGGCATTCTTATCGAACACTACGGCGGCAACTTGCCCTTCTGGCTTTCGCCGGAGCAGGTCAGAATCCTTCCCATCAGCGAAAAGACCAATGATTACGCCAATGCCCTTCTGGTCAAGCTGGAAGAGGCCGGGCTGCGGTGCAGTTGTGACCGGTCCGATGAGAAAATCGGTGCCAAGATCGCCAGGGCTCACGGCGAAAAACTGCCCTGTATGCTCGTGGTGGGCCCAAGAGAGGCGCAGTCTGACGCCGTCAATGTAAGGCTCAGAGGGGCCAAAGACAGCAGGACAATGCCCGCCCGGGAGTTTTTGCAGACAGCAAAACGAAAAATTGCCGATAAAGAGACAAATTTGGTGTTTTGAAATTGACCACCGAAAGGTAATAATGTAGTTGATGAAAAAGAGGCGGTAAGTAGCGTTGACCGTCGTTTTGGCCGGGTCAAACATTTTGGTTCTTTACGAAAGGCAAGGTGGTGCCAATCGGTAAGCGAAGCTTGAGGGTAGATGGGGGTATTAGAGCCGAGATGGTTCGGCTGATTGATGAGTCGAATAATCAGGTGGGCATAGTGTACCGCGATGATGCGCTCGGTCGAGCGCAAGCGGCGGGGTTGAACCTCGTGGAGGTATCCCCTAACAGTGACCCGCCGGTTTGCCGAATCATGGACTACGGCAAGTGGCTATACCAGCAAAAACGCAAGATTCGCGAGGCGCACAAGAAGGAGCACCGGCACGCCGGTACGCTGAAGGAGATCAGGCTCAGACCTGAGACCAACAAGCATGACCTCGACATCAAGGTTAATCACGCCCGTGAATTTCTGCAGAGAGGCCACAAGGTGCAATTTACGGTTTTTTTCCGCGGCCGGCAGATGCTCCACAAGGAACAGGGCTATGGAGTCCTCGACCAGGTCATCGAGGCTTTGCAAGATTTGGCGAAAGTCGAGCGCCCGGCCAGAATGGCCGGCAGACGCATGACCCTGTTGATTGTGCCGAAATAGCCTGGCTGATTCATGAATCTGCACGATAGCACTTTACGAGGGGGGACCTGCCGAGGTGTAGAAACGCTGGTCCGCCCAAAAAGAGGAATAATGGGGCTACGGCGAGAAAATTGTCTCTGCTGTATTGACCGGCCGGAGTAAATTGCTTAAAGTACCGCCTTCGTACCGTCCGGTAGACTCAGAACGAGTCATTTTGAAGGATTAGTTGAATGCCTAAGCAGAAAACGCACAAGGGCTTGACCAAGAGAATCAAGATTACCGCTACCGGTAAGATCAAACATGGGCGGGCCGGTCGCAGTCATCTTATGAGCGGCAAAAGCGCCAAACGGCGAAGGCGGTTGCGCGGCTCGGCCATTATCACGGGCGCACCGGCCCGGAAGTACCTGAATTGGGCTTGACCCATAGATGAATGTGCCTTGACGGTGTGTGACACGAGCGCTGCAACGTAGTAGAATATAAAGTAGCCTGCTTCTCGGCCGATCATCAGCTTGCCGCCAGCAGGCCCAGGTAATGAAGATTTGCTAAAGGAAAGCTGATATGCCACGAGTCAGAAAAGGCTCTGCACGACGCCGGGCCAAGAGGAGAATCCTCAAGAGGGTGAAAGGGTATCGGGCCTCCAGAGGCCACCTGTATCGTCACGCCAAAGAAGCCACTGTCCGGGCGGCGGTCAACGCCCGCATCGACCGCAAGCGGCGAAAACGAGATTTCCGGGGTTTGTGGATCGTGCGATTGAGCGCGGCCTGCCGGCAGCGCGGCATAAGGTACAGCCAGTTCATCAACGGCTGCAAAAAGGCCCATATCGAGCTGAACCGTAAGATGCTCAGCGAAATTGCGATAGATGACCCAGCCGCCTTTGATGCAATCGTCGAGGCTGCCAAAGCCGCCACAACTGTATCAGCTCTGGCCTGATTCGTGATTTGGGCGATGATCTACGAGCGACGAGCCGCGAGAGACGAGCGACGAGATATGCTTGAGCAATTGGAGAAAATTGGTAGAGAGGCGCTGGCGGACTTGCAGAAAGTCAGCGACCCTAAAGCTCTGGAAGATTTTCGGATCAAGTACCTGGCGCGAAAGGGGCAGATCACCCAGATGCTCAGCCAGTTAGGGACGTTGCCCGCTGAGCAAAGACGTCAGGCAGGGCAACTTGCAAATACAATAAAACAGCAGGTCACCGGCGAGTTTGAGCAGCTCAGAGACACTTTGCTGCAAGCAGAGCAGAAAAAATCGAAAGAGCTGATAGACATCACGCTGCCGGGAAAGCGGATTCTGATCGGCAAGCCTCACGTCATCACTCAGACCATCAACGAGCTGCTGGAGATATTTGGCCGAATGGGCTTTGCCGTGGCGTACGGGCCGGAGGTCGAGGATGAGTGGCACAACTTTGTGGCGCTCAATATTCCGCCCGAACACCCGGCGAGGGACCCTTGCCAGAATTTCTACATTGAAGACGACATCCTCCTGCGAAGTCAGACATCAACTATCCAGATACGCGTTATGGAGAAACAGAAGCCGCCCATTCGAGTGGTGGCACCAGGCCGGGTCTATCGGCCGGATACCGTCGATGCCACCCACATGTACATGTTCCATCAACTGGAAGCCTTGGTTGTCGATGAGGGTATCAGTATGGTGGATATGAAAACTACTATCGCCCAATTTATTCACGCCTTTTTTGGTGCGGAAACCAGGTGGCGATTTCGCCCGAGCTTCTTCCCGTTCACCGAGCCCAGCGGTGAGGTGGATTTGCTCTTAGCCGATAAGACCGGCAAAGAAAGCTGGGTCGAAATGGGCGGCTGCGGAATGGTCGACCCGAACGTGTTCGATGCCGTCGGCATAGATAGCGAGAAGTACACCGGCTGGGCCTTCGGCTTCGGCATCGAACGCCTTGCCATGCGAAAGTACAGCATCACCGACATCCGCCTGTTCTTTGAGAACGACCTGCGCTTTCTCGACCAATTCTAATTCTTCTGCACGATTCGCCGACGTTTACCGTCTGACACCGCTATTACCATGATTGTCGCCGTCACTATCGGGGCTT
>CAZPJZ010000382.1:0-3467 GCA_964586995.1 uncultured Pirellulales bacterium
ACGTGACACGTATTGGGCGGCAGGCACTTGCACTCCAGCACCGTATATCGCGGAGGGCTGGTATTGTAGTTTACCTGGATCTTCGTGGCCACACATTGATCGTTCGGGCTGGGGCAGGTGACCTGCTGACACCCTTGCCCGTCTGCGGTGGGCGCGCAGCCGGCCGGCTGCTCGCACGCATCGTCGATCTTATTGTTGTTGCTGTCGCCGAGGCATTTTGTGCCTACGCCTTTAGAAACACCCATTCTCGCCTTGCACTCGGTGGGCGTCAGGTTCGCGCACGTGCCGTCCTGGAAGCAGCAGGCCTGCTGGTCCTTGGCCACGCACTCATGTTTGATCCAGCCATCGGCAATGACGAAGTTCTGGCCCTGCACGTCAATGGAGACCCATTCCGGATTATAGTCCGGGATTTCATACGTCGTCGTGATCGGCCAGCCGTTGGGGGGGATAAAGTTGGCTTGGAGAACGACATATCGCCGAATATACAAGGTTTCCGAGTCGCTCGGCAGCGGAGGATTCTTCTTACCCAGCGCGGACCACTCCGGCGTTGACCAGTTGAAGGCGACCCTCACGGTGGACGGTAGCTCCGGGTCGGCAGCCTGCACTACCAGCCGCAGTTCAATAACCTTCTTGCGGTCCGGGTCGAACGGCGCATTGTAGAACCACTGGTTGTACCAGCCGCTCGGATACAAGTACCACGTACCTCTTTCGTACCCGCTGCCCCCACCTTCATGAACCTTACCGTCGGACCCGATGCCTACGTAGAAGCTATCTTCCGCCGCATCGGCTGCGGTAGCCGCAAGAATGCACACCATCAGTGTTGTCAGCAGCCACCCGGACCTTGACTTCAGCGCTGTCATAGCTATTTTCTCCCAAAAAATGTCCTTTGAAGTAGAAATCCCCGCTGGTTATCGCTGTCTATGCAGTACGGACTGCAAGCGATTTGTCTGCTTGGTGCCCTGCGTGCGCAACCGCTTCGGGCCATGTTGCTCTCCGAAAGAACTAACACATCAGAGGAGTTGCCGTTATCAGCTCTCCTCGCAGGTTCTATCGTCAGGTTTGAAACTCAACTATACAGTCGCGGCGCACAAAGTCAAGCCAAAAATTATAGGACGCGCGTTTGTTTCGATAACCTGCGGCGAGAATTTCTCACAACCCCTTTTTGCACAAGAGGATATGTCACCATGGTAACGGGGTTTATCCTGAACATTTCATAATGTTTTGCCGGTCGTTGCGTAGATTGATCAGCGTGGCGGGTCGGCCAATACTTTTTTGCTTATCAAATGCACCATGGAAATGGTAGAATACAGACGCCTCGCTTTGGTAAGGAAGGCTGAGTGGAGGAGAAACGCCAGGTGACGTTTGAACCGAAAGATTCTGCCAAGCAAAGTGCAGCCGGCAAAGGTGCACATCATACCTATTGTCAGAACAATACTTCTTGAAAGGGCACAAAGATGAAACGCATGACAATGGCACTTGTAGTACTGGCTCTGCTGCCGGGCTTGGGCAGCAGCGCTTGGGCACAGTTGCCGACGGGGTGGAGCCAGACAGATATCGGCGGCGCCTGGCCGGCAGGCGGCGCATCGTACGACCAGGCGACCGGAACGTGGACCGTCACCGGTGATGGCGCTGACATCTGGGACGCCTGGGATGCCTTCCACTTCGTTTATAGGCGTTTAAGAGGAGACGGCAAGATGACCGCACGTGTGGTCAGTATCACGGGGGCGGGCCTGCACGAGTGGGCCAAGGCCGGCGTGATGATTCGCGAGACCCTCGACGCCAAGTCAGGGCACGCGATGACAGCAATGAATCCAGGCAGGACTCAGAACCACGCTGCCCAATTCGCGTGGCGCGCAACTACAGGCGGGCTTTCAGACCACGTGGCCAGCGGGTCAATGGCTTTGCCCTACTGGGTGCGAATCGAGCGGATCGGTAATACATTTAGAAGCTATATCTCCCCCAACGGCAGCACCTGGACGCAGCAGGGAACAACACAGACTATCTCGATGGACCAGGATGTCTACATCGGACTGCTTGTCCTCTCACACGTTGCGGGGCAGTTATCCACAGACACGTTCGACAATGTGACAATTCAGGGCGACCTGATCGAGGAAGTGCCCGCCAGGGCGATTACTTATCAGGGACGTCTTTCGGATGGGGACCTTGTGGCTGACGGTCTTTATGACGTGCAATTCAGGCTTTACGATGCCCCGAGTGGGGGGAATCAGAAAGGCGGCACGGTGGCCATAGAGGATATAGACGTCGTAGGAGGGTACTTCACGGCTGACCTGGATTTCGGCGAGGGGGTGTTTGACGGCAGTCCCCGGTGGTTGCAGATAGCGGTCCGGCCAGGTGCCAGCACAGGCAGTCTGACTATCCTTGACCCACGCCAAAGGATAGCGCCGACGCCATACGCGCTATATGCCTTCTCCGGTGCCGATAGTGGTAGCGGCGGCGACGGCGTAACGGCGCCTCTGGTGCTCAGTTCATCTGGTACTTCGGCGACCATTGAAGGTATCAATACCGGTACTGGCCCTGCCATCTCGGGCAGCGGCAGCAGCGGCGCTTACGGCATGCTGGGTGTTGGAGAGTATGGGGTTTATGGCGAGAGCACAAACGGTTATGCAGGATACTTCGACGGCGATACCTACTTCAGCGGCAACGTCGGTATCGGTACGAGTAATCCGTCGTCTTCACTTCACGTAGAGGGTGGTCGGATTGCCGCCTACGGCACGGCGGGCTCGGAAACAGGACAGATCGACGGCAGAACTGAGGGTAACGGGTACGGCGTTTACGGTCAAAGTTCTTCCGGTACAGGCGTGTATGGTAAAGGTCACATTGGTGTGTTCGGATTCTCCCCCACTGGTGATGGTGTTACTGGTCATAGCCTTTCTGGCAAAGCATTGAATGGCTATAGCGATACCGGTTATGCCGTGTATGGTTACGCCCCGAACGGCTATGCGGGGTTCTTTGTTGGCCCATGCTTGTTCCGATATGCTCTGGAAGTTTCTATGCAGCGGACCGGTCCTGCCATCTTTGTGAACGGCGACGAGGCGATATGGTACGACGGCACGTACTTTAGCTGGGGTTTCGGCGGGCAGAGGAACTACTTTGCCGACCCCGTCGGTATCGGTACGACGACGCCCAAGGGCGCGTTGGACGTGAACGGAGAAATCTATCAGCGAGGAGTGCGGATCCATGCCGACTACGTCTTCGAGCCGGGCTACAACCTGGAATCAATTGACGCACACTCGCAGTTTATGTGGAAGAATAAACACCTCAAAGCCATTCCGAAGGCCGAAGTCGATGAGAACGGACGCGAAGTAATCGAAGTGGGCTCTGACCGCAAGGGTATTGTTGAGGAGCTTGAGAAGGCACACATCTACATCGGGCAGCTACATACGCGGGTCAAAACCTTAGAAGAACAGAAGGATACTGCGATTGCGAGACTGCAAGAGCAGGTATCG
>CAZPJZ010000383.1:0-3464 GCA_964586995.1 uncultured Pirellulales bacterium
TAGCCCAGATTCGCCGCGGAGGCTGCTGCTTGTTTAAGGATGTATCTGGGGTCTCCTTCGAAGGGCTTGCCGTCCGCGCGGTAGATGTCACAGATCAGTCTGGCGGTTTTGCCGTCTTCAGTCAGCCAGGGCACCACCGCGTACGTCTCGGGCGCCGGCTTCAAGAACAAATCGCTTTCCTGTATCCGGGCAAAACCTTCGATGGATGAGCCGTCAAACCATGCCCCGTCAGTGAGTGCGTCGTCCAATTTTTCGACGGGTATGATTACCTCCTTTATAACGCCCAGCAGGTCGGTGAATTGTAAGGTGATAAATTCTATATTGTCTTGTTCAGCCTGCGCTAAAACCTTTTGAGCTTCCATTGACGTTCCTTTCTGACAGATTACACTGCACGTACGGCACCGAATCATTCTGGATTCTGGCAGGAAAACTGCAAGATAAATCTCAAGAATTCAATTTCTTAGGCGGCAGTCAAATAATGAATTGGGAGGCAAAGTCAAGATACAATCTGCAGCCTGGTGTCAGACTGGAATGCCGATGAACAGACTGCAAAATGGTGCGCAGGCCATCTGTCCATATATCATCTAAAACGTCGGAACGTACCTGGCGGATTTCTTCCAAAGCCTCATTCAAGGATCTTGCGCGGGACTCCTCCGGCTCGCTGCCCAGGATGGCTGCCTCCAAGGCATCTGCGACGATGCAATCATCGATACTGTGGTCGTCGCGATAACCAGTGACCAGAACGAACTCGATGTTCTGAAGCACATCTTGATGGTCTCTTGCCATCCGCTTCATCAATTTGCCGGACCCCAGGGTTACTGTTAAGTTTCTTTTCAAAGCCATCTGTCGGATGTTAGCCTGTTTTTGCAGGGCTCGTTTTCGTCTCATTCGCTTTAGCTTTGACATGGAATACCTGCCTTTCTTGGCCAAAAATCAGTACAATAGCAGCGGCTTTTCTTCTAATGTACCGGTTGTCGGGTCGACTTTAAAGCCAAGCGATTCCAGAACAACTACACCGGGCAAGACTGTATCTATTATATTGGAAATCCAAACACTAAATGGACCTTCCTTACCGTTAACCTTAATCCAGGCTTCGCCTCTGGGCAGCTTTATAATTCCTGCGCCCGTAGAAACCTGCTCGGCACTCGTGGGCTTAATTCCAAGTTCATCCGCCAGTTTTTTGGGCAGAGTTGTTAGAGTTGCTCCGGTATCCACCGAGGCCCTGGCTCTTTTAGTGCGTTTTCTTTCCCAATCACTGATTTCGATGCTGACCCATGAATGTCCCATATCATACAATCTTATGGCCGACACTCATAATCGGCAAGATACATGTTACCAACAGGTGCAAAATAATCAAGACTTCTCGATTCGCGTTCAGGCTTTTTGGAAGGTGAACTTGTGCTGGTCGGCGTCGATTCTGACGGTGTCGCCGTCGGCGAATTTGCCGGCCAAAATCTCGCTGGCCAGCGGGTTCTCGATCCGCTGCTGAATCGTTCGCTTCAAGGGGCGGGCTCCATAGGCCGGGTCGTAGCCCTCATCCATGATCTGCCTGCGGGCGCGGTCGGTGAATTCGACCTGAAGATTGCACCCGTTCAGGCGTTTGGCCAGGTAGCCGAGCTGGATATCGACAATTTTTGTCAAATGGTCTTTCGTGAGCATATGGAAGACAATGATCTCATCGACGCGATTCAAAAACTCAGGCTTAAAGATTTGCTTTAGCGCATCTTTGACGTGGGCCTCGATTTCCCAATCACTGCCGGATTCTTCGGTGACCTGCTGAATTTGCTGGCTGGCGATGTTGCTGGTCATAATGATAACGGTGTTTTTGAAATCCACCGTTCGGCCTTTGCCGTCCGTCAATCGCCCATCATCGAAAACCTGCAACAGCACATTAAAAACGTCTCGATGGGCCTTTTCGATCTCATCGAGCAAGATTACCGAATATGGTTTGCGCCGCACGGCCTCGGTCAGACGCCCACCCTCTTCGTAACCCACATAGCCTGGCGGCGCACCGATAAGCCGGGCAACGGAATGCTGCTCCATGAACTCGCTCATGTCGATTCGGACCATGGCGTTCGGGTCGTTAAACAGAAACTCTGCCAGTGCTTTAGAGAGCTCGGTTTTGCCCACCCCTGTTGGCCCAAGAAACAGGAATGTTCCTATCGGACGGTTCGGGTCGCCCAGGCCCGCCCGGTTCCTTCGCACGGCGTTGCAAAGAGCGCGGACCGCTTCATCCTGCCCGACGACCCGCCGGCGAATCAGTTCCTCCATCTTCATTAGCCGCTCGCGTTCACCGCTCAACAGGCGCGCGATCGGTATCCCGGTCCACTTGGACACTACCTCAGCGATGTGCTCCTCGGTCACCTCATTGCGAATGATTTTGCCGCCGTTGGACTTGGCAAGTTCAGATTCTTTCGTCTGGAGCTCTTTTTTCAAATTCGCAATGGTTTCGTACTTCAAGCGGGCCGCTGTCTCCAGATCACCCTTGCGCTGAGCGTCGTCGAACTGTGTCTGGGCATTTTCGAGCTCCTGCTTCAACCGCTTTATCTGGTCGATCTCCTGCTTTTCCCCTTCCCATCGGGCGGAGAGCTTTCTGTCCTGCTCCTGCAAATTGGCCAACTGCTTCTCGGTATTCTTCAAGTGCTCTTTGCTGGCCTCGTCGCTCTCCTTTTTTAGTGCCTCGCGTTCGATTTGCAGTTGAATAATTTTTCTGCGAATAGAATCCAGCTCGGCGGGCAGCGAATCATTCTCGATCCGCAATTTTGACGCTGCCTCATCAATCAGGTCTATGGCCTTATCCGGCAGCCAGCGGTCGGTTATGTACCGGTTCGATAGCGTCGCCGCGGCAACCAGCGCCGCGTCCGTAATACGCACGCCGTGGTGAGTATCATAGCGGTCCTTTAGCCCGCGAAGGATTGCTATGGTCTCCTCGACGGTTGGCGGGTCAATCAGAATGGGCTGAAAACGCCTCTCCAGCGCTGCGTCTTTTTCCACGTACTTTCGATAATCGTCAATAGTCGTAGCACCGATACAGTGCAGTTCGCCGCGGGCAAGCGATGGTTTGAGCAAGTTCCCGGCATCGACCGCGCCTTCTGCCTTGCCTGCACCAACTACGGTATGCAACTCGTCGATAAAAAGTATTATCTGCCTTTCGGCGCTGATAACTTCCTTGAGCACAGCCTTGAGCCGGTCCTCAAATTCGCCTCTGAATTTCGTCCCGGCTATCAGTGCGCCCATATCCAGAGCGATTATTCTCTTGTTCTTCAAGCCCGAAGGGACATCGCCGGCCACAATCCGCTGGGCGAGGCCTTCAACAATCGCCGTTTTACCCACGCCCGGCTCACCGATCAGCACGGGATTATTCTTTGTTCGCCGATTCAGAACCTCCATACACCTGCGGATTTCTTCGTCTCTGCCGATAACCGGGTCGAGCTTTCCTTTCCGCGCCATCTCCAAAAGGTCGA
>CAZPJZ010000384.1:0-3461 GCA_964586995.1 uncultured Pirellulales bacterium
AGATTGTTCGCTTCAACGGATATCCCGCTTACGTGGGGCCGATGAACTACCAGCCGACCGCCGATACTCTCTACCGAAACAACGGTGACGGCACCTTCACCGATATCAGCATCGAGTCCGGAATCGCCGCACACAAGGGGACGGGCATGGGGATGGTCTGCGCCGACTACGACAACGACGGCGATACGGACATAGTGGTAGGCAACGACGTTGCCGGCAATTCCGTCTTTATAAACGACGGCACCGGCAGGTTCGAGGAAGTGGGGCTGCTGACGGGTCTGGCGTATGACCTCGGCGGGACAGCTCAGGGAACTATGGGAGTCGAATGCGCGGACTACAACAACGACGGGCTGCTGGATTTCCACATGACGTCCTATCAGCGTGACCTGGCCACGCTCTTCAAGAATTTAGGTGACGGCACATTCTGTGACGTCACACGAATAACCGGAGCCGGCGACGGAACGCTTCCGTATGTCACCTGGGGAAATGGCCTGGTCGATTTTGACAATGACGGAGACCGTGACATCTTCATCGCCTGCGGCCACCTGCACGATAATGTTGAGCTTTTTGACAACGTCACATCGTACCATACGCGGAACATTCTTCTTGAGAACATCGGCCACGAAAAGTTCGTGAACATCTCCGACAAATGCGGCGACGGATTGGCCGTAAAACTCAGCAGCCGGGGGGCGGGCTTTGATGACCTGGATAACGACGGCGACATCGATGTGGTAATCCTGAATTCCAGGCGGGAACCCACCATCCTGCGCAACGACTCGTCCAACAATAATCACTGGCTTCAAATTCGGCTCCAGGGCACAAGGACCAACCGTGATGGCGTCGGCGCACACGTAAAAGTTGTGGCAGGTAATCTGACCCAGGTTGACGAAGTCCACAGCGGTCGGGGCTATCAGAGCCATTACGGCACGCGTCTTCATTTCGGCCTGGGCCAGCACGACCGCGTTGACCGCATCGAGGTCCGCTGGATCGGCGGGGGACTGGATATTCTGGAGAATGTTGCCGTAGATCGGCTACTGACCATTGCCGAGGGATGGACCCCGCCGGGCGACAGCCCAAAAACCAAGCCCGAGTGAAGCTGATTCTGGTGCTCCGCAGAGAAACGCCGCTTCGCAGAGCATCGGATTGCGGTCCATAAACGGCGACACACGGCTTGAAAAGCAAAAAGGCCGCCACATAATAGCCAGTTCTTGATATTTTTGTTGACGAGAGTATCTTAGATTCGGTATAAATATAAATGCCAATAATTGAGAAGGCGTAGGATTTGCGTGGTTTCGCAAGGAATGGGTGCTGTAGAATTCCAGGTTAGGCACATACTAATTAAGAAAATCTGTCTTGTGGTTTCCTTTGGAGGAAGGATGCAAATCAGTGCTGGAAATGCCGTACCAATTGAGCCAACGCCGGAGTTTTGCCGGATCGTTGAGGGTAGCACGCGCGTCGGCTGGAAATTGGTACCGCGTAAAGCGTAACGTGAGTCTGTTATTCCCACTTTTTTGAAGGAGGCTGATTATGTCTAAGAAATCGCGCTATTTGGTTTCGTTTGTTTTGGTGCTGAGTCTGCTTGGCGGTGTCGCCTCGGCGGACTTGATCGTTGCTGAACAGTTGTTGGTGGACTTAAGGGCCGAGGATCTGGCGTATGGCGAAGCAGCGAGCTGGCCAAACCGGGGAACGCTGGGGGACTTTACAGCTTCCGGCAGTCCGTTGGTCCAGAACGTGGCCGGCATGAAATGCGTGACGTTCGACGGCAGTAGCTGGTTTACAGGCCCTGCATCCGTGCCCGGCATCGAAGGGGCCGGCACACGCTCGATAGAGGTATGGGCGTATAACCCGTCAATGCCCGGCGAAGAAACGCTGCTGTCCTGGGCACGTCGCGGCGGTCCGGAAGGCACTAACATGGCTTTCAACTACGGTAATGACTCCAGATGGGGCGCAGTAGGACACTGGGGCGGCGACACCCACGACATCGGCTGGTGGGGCAGCCATTCGCCCGCTCCTACTGCCAACACCTGGTGGCACCTGGCATACACGTATGACGGAACCGCCGCCCGCGTTTACGTCAACGGTGTGCAGGAGAGTGTCAGAAGCCCGATCGCGCTGAACACTCACGGCGGTACACCTATCAGGGTCGCCGCTCAGGCCAACACTACCGGCGCCGGCGCGGATGGGGCATTCAATTTCACCGGCAGCATTGCCGAGGTGCGCATCCACGATGGAGTCCTTAAACCAGCGGACGTCCTGAACAACTTCAAATTAGGCGGGCCAAGAAAGGCCCATACTCCCGACCCACGTGATGGGGCGGATGATGTAACGCTGGCCCTGCTTCAATGGAAGGCTGGGCTAACGGCAACATATCATGATGTGTACTTTGGCACCGATCCGGATGCTCTGATTTTTGCGGCCCGCAATCCCCGTGTACAGACGGCGTACTACCACCTGGCAGGCATCACGCCTGGCACAACTTATTACTGGCGGGTAGATGAGGTCGAAGCCGACCTTGTTACTACATACACCGGCGACGTCTGGAGTTTCACGGCCGCACCATTAGCTGCCTTTAGTCCTAACCCAACCGATGGCGCCAAATACGTCGCCACCGATGCTAAGCTTAGCTGGACCGAAGGCGCAAAGGCCGCTTCACACGACGTGTATTTCGGCACCGTTGAAGCAGACGTCGCCAACGGCACCGGCGGCACGCTCAAAGGCAACGTGAAAATCGCAACCTTTGATCCAGGACCCCTGCAGTTGGGAACCACCTATTACTGGCGTGTCGATGAGGTCGAGCAAGCCGGCACTAAGCACAAAGGTGACGTGTGGCGTTTCAGCACGATGCCCGTCATAACCGTCACCGACCCGAATCTTGTCGGCTGGTGGAAGTTTGATGAGGGCCAGGGTAGCATTGCTGTCGACTGGTCGGGCCAGGGCAACCACGGCAGTATTCGCGGCGGCACGGCGTGGGTGCAGGGCTACGACGGCGGGGCACTGAGGCTTCGCGGCGTCGACGGCTACGTGGACCTGCCCATAGGTCCGATTATTGCCACACTGAACAGCGCTACCTTCACGACCTGGGTGAATTTCTCCAATGTCGGTGGCGCCTGGCAGCGCATCTTTGATTTTGGCAGCGGGACACCGACGTATATATTCCTTTGCCCGCGCACGGGTACGGGTGGTCCGATGCGAGTGGCCATTCAGACCGGCGGCGGAGGTGAGTCCCTGATAGATGCGGCCAGTACGCTTCCCACCGGCTGGCACCACGTGGCAGTGGTAATAAG
The DNA here is from genome assembly GCA_964586995.1 of uncultured Pirellulales bacterium. GTDB lineage: Bacteria > Planctomycetota > Phycisphaerae > Sedimentisphaerales > Anaerobacaceae > JAFNGF01. The sequence goes on from CAZPJZ010000384.1 coordinate 3,285, forward strand.
AGCTGGAAGCATGCAGATCTACCTCGACGGTGCGCTCGCTGTCAGCGGTTCCACGGCCGTCGTTCCGAGCCAGCTCGGACAGACCAGCAGCAACTGGCTCGGCAGGTCGCAGTATGTTGCCGATGGATATTTCAACGGCATCCTGGACGATTTCCGAATCTACAATTTTGCCATGTC
>CAZPJZ010000385.1:0-3456 GCA_964586995.1 uncultured Pirellulales bacterium
TCCCAAGTCAGCCACTGTTCGCCCATTAGTATAATGCGCAAGAAAGCCTGAGTGTTGGTAAAAAATCGGTCTTTTCTTCGGGGAGGGTGCAGCGCGGAGCGGATAGGAAAAAACTGAACGCTAAACGCTATCCGCTAAACGCTTGTTGAGGTCAAGCGACACGGCGGTGCCGTAGGCGGTCGAGCGCCACTGCAATTACGATAATCGCACCGGTGATGATTTCCTGGACCCAGTTGGGCAGGCCCATCTGGGTGCATCCCGAAGCGATAACCGTCATAATCAAAGCCCCAACCATCGTGCCCAGAATGGACCCTTCGCCGCCGGAAAGACTGCCCCCGCCGATGACTACCGCGGCAATCACGTCCAGCTCCAGTCCTACGGCTACGGTGGGGTCACCCACCGTCAGTCGCGAAAACTGCATAAGCCCAGCCAAGCCGGCGAACGCCGCACAAAGGGTGTAGACCATCACCTTAACTCGCTCGACGGCCACTCCACACAGCCGGGCGGTCTGCTCGTTTGAGCCGATGGCAAACGTATGCCGTCCCAGCCGCGTATACCGCAGCAAGCCCGCCATCGCCAGCGCCAGCAGAACCAGCAGCCAAACGCCCGGCGGCACGAGCATCCAGCTTCGCTCTTTCGGCACCGAGGCAAGAAGCTCCTCCAGCCATCTCAGCCGCTCCGGATTGACGTCAATTTTCTGCTCGCGGGCGATACCCTTGGCCGCACCCCGAACGACCAGCATCATCCCCAAAGTAACGATAAACGGCACCACTCGCAGGCGCGTTATCAACAAGCCGCTGATCATTCCGAAGCATGCCGCCGCCGCAATGCCCCCAAACGCGGAAACAAGCGGGCCCATGCCGGCATACTGGAGCAGCCACGCAATCACCACCGTGCTCAGAGCAACCATCGAGCCAGCCGATAGGTCGATCCCGCCGCAAATAATCACCAGCGTCATGCCCAGAGCCGCTATGGCCACAATCGTCGTCTGCCGGGCAATCGTCTCCAGGTTGCCGAAGGTCGAGAAACTCGCCGGCGCGATAAGCATAAAAAGGGCGTACACGGCAAGAAGTGCCAGGACCGGCCCCAATGTATTCAGCCAGCGGCGCCAGTTCAGCCCCTTGCCTTCTCTGGCAGGTGTCTGTGCATCCATCACGTACCTACCTGCTGGCCCGTAGCTTCCAGCATAAGCATGTGCTCATCCACTTGTTCAATCCGATGCGTCGGCCCCAACCGTCCGCGGCACATAACTGCTACCCGGTCGCAGACACCCATCAACTCCGGCAGATAGCTGCTGACCATCAATACGGCCTTGGGCGCCCGCGCTTCAGCCGGACAGCCGGTCGCAAGCTCGTCAACCAGCTTATAAATCATCGCCTTGGCAGCCACGTCAATACCACGCGTCGGTTCGTCAAGCAACAGCACATCCACATCGTGCTGTAGCAGTCGCGCCAAAGCTACTCTCTGCTGATTGCCGCCCGATAAGGATGAGACGGGCTCTCTGGGCCCCCGACAGCGAATACCCAACTTCTCTATCCAGCGGTACGTCGCCTCATATTGTTGGCCGGGCAAGACCAGACCAAACGGGCCAAAACCTTTCAGTCTGGAAAGCGTTACGTTATCCGCCACACTCAAAGAAAGTGCCAGGCCCTCTTCTTTGCGGTCCTCACTCAAGAAGCCGGCTCCCTGCATCCACCGCCTGACCGGCGAAGCCGGGCCGGCATACACACCCAGTCGAATCTTTCCTTTTCTCACCGGAGCCAGCCCGAACAGACTTCGCAACAGTTCGGTTCGGCCCGCGCCCACCAACCCCGCGATACCTAATACCTCCCCACGGCGCAGTTGCAGACTTGCCGATTCGGGTCTTTGCAGGCCGGCCAGGTCTTCGATCTCCAGAACCACCTGCCCCGGCCGACGCGCCGAGCGTGGATAAAGCTCTTCCACCTGACGACCCACCATCAGCGCTATAATTTCGTTCGTGCTTATGGCATTCACGTCGCTGCTGCCAACAACTCTTCCGTCGCGCAAGACTGTCACGCGGTCTGCCACACGCTTGACTTCTTCGATAAAATGCGAGATGTAGACAATTGCTTTGCCCTGCTTTTTCAGCCGCCCGATAATCTCAAACAGCCGCTCGACATCCTGCTGCGTCAGACTGCTGGTTGGCTCATCCAGAACCAGCACGCGGCAGCCAATCGCCAATGCCCGTGCGATCTCCACTAACTGCTGTGAACCCACCGACAGCTTCCTGACCTGGGCATCCGGGGTCAGCTCCGGATTATCGAACTGCCTGATCGCCTCGATAGCCCGCCGGCCCACCTCTCGCCGATGCACCAAACCAAGCGTTGCGGGTTCCATGCCCAGCGCAATGTTCTCTTCAACGCTCAGGTGCGGCGCCAATGAGAGCTCCTGATATATCATCGCCACGCCTGCCCGGCGGGCCTCCAGCGGATTGCCGGGCCGATATGCCAGCCCATTGAGCTGCATCTCGCCGGCATCAGGTATGACCGCCCCGGAGAGCACTTTCATCAGCGTGCTCTTGCCGGCACCGTTTTCACCGACCAGCGCCAGCACCTGGCCCCCATCGACCTTGATGCTGACATCCTGCAGCGCCACCGTTGCGCCGAAACGCTTGCAAATCCCCCGCATCTGAAGGTTTACCGCCGACTCCTGCGGCTCTACTCGTTCAGCCATTTCTTGAAATCCGGCTCCAACAGGCTCCTGATCCTGGGGTCATTCATGTTCTCCGCAGTCGCCACCGCCGAGCCGGTGTCGATTCGCTTGTCCACCTTCTGGCCTTGCAGGTGCTCGACCATAGTTTTGACGCCTAAGTAGCCCATATTGATAGGGTCTTGCAGCACCAGCCCGTGAATATGGCCGTTTCGCAGTGCCTCGACAAGCCGGTCCGAGCTATCAAAGCCGACGTATTTCACCTTGCCCGCCAGGCCGCTATCCTGTAATGCCCGCAGCATTCCAAACGTTGACGATTCGTTCGGACAAAAAATGCCGTCAATTGTCAGCCCGCCGCCGGGCGTTCGCAGCGGCGCCAAAAGGCCCTCGCTGGCCGCGTAAGCGCTCTCTGTTGTCGCCCCGCCGTACTGGTTCGAGCTGACCACCTGGATGTCCGGGTACTTCTCCTTCAGGACGTCCAGAAACCCCTGCTCCCGGTTCATCGTGCTGGCTGAGCCTTCCTGGTAGCGCAGCATAATCACCTTGCCTTTGCCCCCCAGAATCTGGGCCAGATGCTCACCGCCTTTTCTGCCCCCAACGTAGTTGTCCGTGGCCACAAAACTGACGTGGTCTTCACTTTTCAGATCGCTGTCGATTATGACCACGGGTATCCCGCTTCTGACGGCGTTTCTGACGGACCCTCGCAAGGCCACATCATCCAACGGTGCCAGCACGATGCCGGAAACCCTGCTGGTTATGAAACCTTCCATAACCCTGATTTGCGAC
>CAZPJZ010000386.1:0-3451 GCA_964586995.1 uncultured Pirellulales bacterium
TTTATTCCTGCCCAGGGCTCGCAGAAAAAGCCACAGCGTTTCGCCATCGAGCACGGCGAGGATTTTGTCGGATACTGGCGGCATTTTCTTGATTGCTGTCGGCAGCGCAAACAAGAGACACTCAGCCCGATGAATCTTGCCTATAATGTCCAAACGGCGCTGCAGATGGGTATGCTGAGCCTGCGTGATGGCAAAACCGCCCGGTTCGACGCGGGGCGAGAGACGATCGTCCTATGAACGTCAAGTGCAACTATCAGGCGAAGCCCCAAGCGAAAACGTTTATTCGGGATAAGGAAAACGCTCATGAAAGACGAAATCACGCGGCGCGAGTGCCTGCGACTAATGGGAATATCAGGGCTTGGCATAGGTGGGGGCGCGTTCATCGGCCGACGCGTGTCGGCGCAGGACCTCGGCGAAAGCGGTTTCCAGAGTTCGGTCATCGCAGCCAACAAAGTCTGGGAGAACCGATCCAACGCCGTACTAATAGATGGTAGAGTCATGCAGCCCCAGCGTCAACTGCCCGTGCTCACTGAGACGGACGTGCTGGTCGTCGGAGGCGGTCCGGCGGGGATCGTCGCAGCCATCGCCGCCAAACGGGCCGGCGTCAACGTTACTATTGTCGAAAGATACGGCCACTTCGGCGGCCTCTGGACCGGCGGCCTGGTGCTTCTGGTTCTCGGCCATATCGCCAAAGGACCAAAGCAGGTCTGCCAGGGAATCGGAGAAGAAATGATGCGCCGCCTCGAGAAAATGGACGGCGCCATCATCGACCGCAGGCCCGGCTCCAATCCCACCGTCGATGCCGAAGCGGTGAAATACCTGATGGTCGAAATGGTCGAAGAAGCCGGCGTTCAGGTCTTTCTCCACTGCTGGGGCGTGGACGCCGTCACACAGGACAACCACCTCTGCGGCGTCGTATTCGAGAGCAAGTCAGGCCGGCAGGCCATCCTGGCCAACGTGGTCGTCGATGCCACCGGCGATGGAGACATCTTCGCCGCCGCCGGTGCTTCATTTGAACATCGCTCCCACAACATCGGGTTAGTCTCCCGCATCGGCAACCTTGATCGCGTCGATAAGACCAAGACCCCCGACGCGGACAGGCCCAAGCGCCTGGGTTCAGCAACCCCGGTTCGGGGGGTCAACTGGGTCAACCTCACGGGTCCCGAAGTCGATGGCCTCGATCTGGCCGCGCTCACCCGTATGGAAATGAACCACCGCAGATACATCTGGCACAAGATGCAGCAGATCCGCCGCGTCCCCGGCTACGAAAACGTCTATCTTATGGAAACCGCCCCACAGCTCGGCGTGCGCATCACGCGCATTCTCAACGGCCTCAAAACCGTCAAGGTCGATGACATCAAAAACGCCACCCGATATCCCGATGTCATCGGAGTCGGCGGCGCGTCCCACGCCGAACACGGCGAATGGCAGATTCCCTACGGCGCCTTAGTCCCGCAAACCGTGGACAACGTCCTTGCCGCCGGCCGATGCATCAGTTGCGATCTGCGCATGGCCGATCTGGTCCGCCTGATCCCCAACTGTTTCGTCACGGGTCACGCAGCCGGCGTGGCCGCCGCCGTCGCCGTTCGGGACCGCTGTAAGCCACGCGACGCCGATGTGACCGAAATCCAGAAGATACTTCGGCAGCAGGAGGCATACCTCGGTTGAGCACTCACGGGCTGCCAGACGAACCTGTCATGATGCTGGCGGGCATTGGTAATCATTTCCGGTTTCCGGTCCGCCTTGCCTGTCTCATCGGGGCGGTGCTGTGCCTGCTGCCTATCGGCGGCAGAGACGCCCTCTTGCCGCTCGTCCCCGCCTTGAGCTCCTTCGTCGCCGTCGCCTCCATCGTGGCGGCCAAGGCAATCCAACCCATCTTCGGCCTTGGACTCGTTGCTGGTTTTGTCGCCCTCTTTCGACATCGCTGGTTCTGCCGATGGATATGCCCGACAGGCTTGTGCCTCGATGGCGCAAGCTGGCTTGGCCGGCGTATGAAGCGAAAACCTCGCCGAACCATACCGGTGGGCTGCTGGTTGTTCGCTCTGACGCTCGGCGGGGCAATTTTAGGATGTCCGTTGTTTCTCTGGTCCGATCCACTGGCTCTGTTCAGTAGCCTTTTCCTCTTGACCGAACGGCGCGACCTAATCGCCGGCACAGTCTCATTCCCGCTCGTTGCTCTTCTGTTGGTCTTTTCACTGCTGTGGCCACAGATATGGTGTCGCGACCTTTGCCCCTTGGGGGCGTTCCAAGACTTGCTTTTCAGGACGTCTCGATCCATCCGCTACATTGTGAGACCCACTCCGGACGAGCAGGGCTGCAATCCTTCGAGACACCCTGTTTCAAGGCGTACCCTGCTCGGGCTGCTGACGGGTGCGGCTTCGGTGAGCGTCCTGCATCTGACCGGTCGTGAGTCTTCGCGACCCCTCCGACCACCCGGCGCGGTGGACGAATCAACTTTCAAGTGGCTCTGTACCCGCTGCGGAAACTGTATCAGATCGTGTCCATATAGCATTATCCATCGCGATAAAGCAGAGCACGACTTTGCTGGCGTTCTGACGCCCGTGTTGGCCTTTGATAAGGACTACTGCCGGGAAGACTGCGTCCGCTGCACGCGGGTCTGCCCCAGTGGGGCGCTGGCAGGCGTGCATCTCAAGAACAAACCAGACGTGCGCATTGGCCTGGCCCGCGTCGATATGAGCCTCTGCCTGCTCGGGCAAGACCATGAGTGTTCAGCTTGTATGCGCTGGTGCCCGTATGATGCGATCCGTTACGTCTTCTCGGAGGCCGCGTACACGCTTGTGCCAGTGATCAACGCGGCTACGTGCAACGGCTGCGGGGCATGTGAGACAGCCTGCCCAACGAGACCTCGCAAAGCCATCAGGGTTCACCCCGTGAGATAGGCCGAACTTGCCCCGTGAGAGAGTTTCCTGCCACAAAGACACTGAGACATTTACCCGCCGCGGCGGGCAGGGTTTTGCCCTTATTGCTATCAATTTCTTTGTGACTTTGTGCCTTAGTGGCCAGATCTGAAGCGGGGCGCGCCGCCATCTGAATTTCTGCCACAAAGGCACCAAGACACGAATTTTTGTCTTTATTGGTATCAAGTTCTTTGTGACTTTGTGTCTTCGTGGCTATTGAGTCCCCCCAGCCCCCGTTCAATTCTGCAAAAGTTCCGGGGTTGGCTTTAGGAGTCTCTATCATCAATACATTGGGATGTGGACCGCCATTATTCGACCGCCCCCGGGCTACACCGTCAGGTGATTTTATTTGACAGGAGGGGAGCAGAAGTCGTATGAATGAGCGCGTGGACAAGAGGATTTGCTCCATATGGAATGTAGGCGCGGTGTTGGGCAGCGGCTGCCTGTGATTCGTGGGTGGGAAGGCACGCTCACAATTGAAAATAATGAAATCGTTTTTATTCCTGCCCAGGGCTCGCAGAAAAAGCCGCAGA
>CAZPJZ010000387.1:0-3446 GCA_964586995.1 uncultured Pirellulales bacterium
ACCGCATCAGCCCCGGCCTTGGGTCGTCTATCAGCACACCACCCCAGTCAAATATAACGGCTTCTTTCTTTGCTGCCATCGGTGACTCTTAGAATCTGATCGCGGTCTTTTTCAGTACGATATAAATCTTCAATCTGCATAGCAATAGTTTTCTGTCCACCTCTAATATCGTATTGGTCTTTGACTAATCACGCGGGAACTCATATAATTTAAGAAGGTACACAGTAGCAAGTTGCGGGAGCCAGATTATGGAATATGTCTTGTTCTTCCTTGTTGGTGCGATATGCGGCGGGGCAGGCGTTTTCTTTGTCACTCGCCAGAAGACCAGGTATCTTGAAAAGCAACTCGAACAAAGGGAAGTTCGAATCTCCCAGCTTCGCGACGAGTGTACCTCGTTGAAAACAGAGCTTGCTGGGATACGCACAAAACTTGATGAGCAGCAAAAGGCAGGCGAAGAAAAACTTGCCTTGCTGGAGGATGCTAAACAGAAGTTGTCCGATGCTTTCAAAGCTCTTTCTGCCGATGCTTTGAAAAGTAATACTTCGCAGTTTTTACAGCTTGCCAAGATCGATCTGGAGAAATATCAGGATGCTGCGAAGGCGGATCTCGAAAAACGGCAGAAGGCTGTTGACGAACTTGTTAGACCTCTCAAAGAGTCGCTGAAAAGTGTGGATGATACGCTCAAGGACGTACAGGCCAAACGCTCTGCTGAGTTTGCGACCTTAGGACAACAGATAAAGTCGCTTTTTGAATCTGAGGATAAACTCAAAAAGGAAACTGAGAATCTGGTGACTGCATTGCGCAGACCCGAAGTTCGGGGGCACTGGGGGGAAGTCCAACTAAGACGCGTGGTGGAAATTGCAGGAATGCTTGGGCATTGTGACTTTGTAGAGCAAACCACTGCGTTTGCAGAGAGCGGCCGTACGCGGCCTGATATGATAATCAGGCTCCCTAATGAGAGAAACGTCGTGGTTGACTCCAAAGCTCCCTTGCAGGGATACCTGGATGCAGCATCGGCTCAAGACGAGCCCACGAGGGTCCGCAAACTTAGGGAGCACGCCGATCAGGTACGCACGCACATTTCTAACCTAAGTGCTAAGAACTATTGGGAGCAGTTCCAGCCTGCCCCTGAATTTGTTGTTTTGTTTCTACCCGGTGAAATGTTCTTCAGTGCTGCCCTGCAACAGGATCCCAGCCTCATCGAGTTTGGGATCGAGCGAGGGGTTATCCTGGCGACTCCGACGACTCTGATGGCCCTGTTGAAGGCGGTAGCCTACGGTTGGAGACAGGAGCAGATTGCGCAAAATGCGCAGAAAATTAGCGATCTGGGCAAAACACTCTACGAGAGGATTTGCAGATTAGCCGAACATTTCAAAGATATTCAGAGAAATCTCGACCGCGCAGTTGAGGCGTATAACAAGGCCGTAGGCTCCCTTGAAGGAAGGGTCCTGGTTACAGCCAGAAAGTTCAAGGAACTTGGCGCTGCGACAGGTGCCGACATTGAGTTGCTGGAACCTATCGACAAGACAACCAGGTCAATACAAGCGGGCGATCTTGCACAAGGTGAAAGGCATAATAGCCAGGGAGAAAACCCTGGTTGAACCAGGAAGAGAACCCTCGGTGAAACTGGGGACTAAATGGAACCCCACGTGAAACGTGGAAATAAATAAGACCCCCAGTGAAACTGGGGGCTAAATAGGGATATATGGTGGCGAAAACATTGGGATACATGATTACATTCACAACATACGGAACGTGGCTACAAGGTGATGAACGGGGGTATGTAAAAAGTGGAAGAATCTTGCCGGGCAGCCAAAAGCTCAAGCAGACAAACGAGCAACTGCAATCGCAGGAGGTAGTCGTACTATCGACAATTCAACAACAAATAGTGCGGGATGCAATCCTCAAAGAAGCAGCATCCCGGGGTCACCATATATTTGCTCAGGCTGTAAATGCAACACATATCCACATTGTGGCACGGTATACACCAGAACCCATAGACGATGTCGTCGCTTATTACAAAACGGCTGCCCGACTTGCGCTTAAAGATATAGGCCACGAAGGCAAAGTCTGGACAAAGGGATATGATAAAAGGTTCTGCTTTGATCAGGAAACATTGCAGCGCAGGATCAAATACGTTCAAAATCAAAACCCCGTGTAAAACCGGAACCCCCGGTGAAACCGGGGGCTAAATAAACGTGTGAAAATATTTAGCCCCACGTTTTACGTGGAGTTTTCTTCTTCGTGGTTTTGCCGCAGGTTCATGCCCCAAATTGAAAAATAATCAAACGCAATTGACATGCACCATTTCCAGTCTTAGTATCTGGCTTTGATCTTTTCATTTTGATATTTGATTCTTCCTTGCGGGGAATGTGAAAATGGCCGAAGGCAAAGCAATTAACGTCAATGACGCGACTTTTGAGACTGAAGTATTGAAGTCCGACACGCCGGTACTGGTGGATTTCTGGGCACAGTGGTGCGGCCCGTGCCGAATGGCCTCGCCGGTGATCGAGAAGATAGCCCGAGACTATGCCGGAAAACTGAAGGTGTGCAAGTTGAACGTTGACGAGGCGCGTCGGACAGCCACCGAACGCGGCATTATGAGCATACCAACGTTACATCTGTACAAGGCCGGCAGGCTTGTAAGCCAAATCACAGGCGTTGCGCCAAATTTTGAGTCTGATATCAAGAAAAAGATTGAGCCACATTTGCAGCCCACGGGAATAAGTTCGGAATGACCGATAGCGTATATGACGTTATCATCGTTGGGGCCGGGCCGGCCGGTCTGGCGGCGGCTCTTTATGCCTCCCGGGACAGGCTAAAGACCTTAGTACTTGAGAAATTTATGCCCGGCGGGCAGATTGCTACGACAAACAGAATCGAGAACTATCCGGGTATAATCCAAATTGACGGCCCAGGTCTAATCGAACAGATGCAAAAGCAGGTCGAGAACTTCGGGGCCGAGATAAAGACCGGTCGCGAGGCAGCCAAACTGGAAAAACTGCCGGACGGCCACATCGCCGTTCACTGTGATAAAGATAGATTTACCGCCCGAACCGTGATTCTCGCCCCAGGAAGCAACTATCGCAAGCTGGGAATTCCCGGCGAAGAAGATTTCCGCGGTGCGGGCGTGAGCTATTGTGGAACATGCGATGCACCATTTTTCAAAGGCAAGCACGTCGTAGCGGCCGGTGGCGGCAACACCGCTCTTGAAGAGACGCTCCATCTGACAAAATACGCCAGTAAGGTCACGCTTATCCATCGTCGAGACGAATTCAGGGCTACCAAAGTGCTGGTAGAAGAGCTTAAGGCAAAGGCCGATGAGCCTGACTCCAACTTGGTTATCAAGTATAGCACGGTGGCAACCGCCGTACAGGGAAAGGGCAAAGTGCAGTCTGTCAGATTGAAGGACGTTAAAACCGGACGAGAGCAAGACTACCCCTGTG
>CAZPJZ010000388.1:0-3426 GCA_964586995.1 uncultured Pirellulales bacterium
ACCGTGTTTATCCCTCGGCTGGGCTCGGGACGGCGTCCGGGTAAAGCAATCTCGCATTCCCATTCTGCATCAGATGGCGGAGACATATTTTAGCCTTGACGTGAGGTCGGATGCCACTAAACTAATCGTTTTTGGCAGCCGATGCCGAATCAGCGGCCATCGGCAAGGAGACGACATTTGGGTTACAATTGCGTTGTTTTAGTTAAGCAGGTTCCTGATACCAAAAGGATTAGCGGCAAGGTAATGAACGATGACGGCACGGTGAACCGTGCTGCGCTGCCGGCCATTTTCAATCCGGAAGACCTTAACGCGCTGGAATTGGCCTTGCAGATAAAGGATAGATTCGGCGGGCACATAACGGTTATTACAATGGGGCCGCCCGGTGCAGCCAAGATTCTTCGCGAGGCTCTTTTCCGCGGCGCCGATGAGGCGATTCTGATAACCGACCAGCGCTGCGCAGCCAGCGACACGCTGGCCACCAGCTACATTTTGAGCTGCGCGGTCAGGAAGGTCGGGCACGACATCGTTCTTTGCGGCAGGCAGGCAATTGACGGCGATACGGCGCAGGTCGGACCACAACTGGCGGAGAAACTTAGCCTGACACAAATAACATACGTCGAGGAGCCGGTCGAGCTGGATGGGCGAACGATAACCGCCCGGCGAAACATCGGTAACGGCTGGCAGCAGGTCAGAACGAATCTGCCCGTCTTGCTGACGGTGACCGGCGATGCCAATGAGCCTCGAGTGGCGGCAGCCAGGAAGATGATGAAATACAAAAACGCCCGCAGCCCCATCGACGTGGAAAGGCAGATCAGAGGACAGAGGCCTGCCCCGATCGCAGCCGAGGGGACAGAGGACAGAAATCAGAGGACAGAGGCCTGCCCCGAGCGCAGCCGAGGGGACAGAAGACAGCAGACAGAAGTCAGGAGACAGAAGTCAGGAGACAGCGAGGAAGATATAAAGGAGCTTGTCGCAAAAAAATGCGCCGAATTGGAGGACAAGGGATTACTGATAAAGCACTGGGACCTGGACACTATCGCTGCCGATTTGACGTGGTGCGGGCGAAGCGGCTCGCCTACCAAGGTTCATCGCATTCAGAGCGTCGTTCTGGCAGCCAAAGAAAGTAAGGACGTTGAGCCGAGCGCCGAGGGCATCGCCAATATGATACACGAGCTTATCGAGGACAAGATAATAGCGTGATTTGCGAATCATTGTCGGGTGAGCGTGATCAGAGATATACACTACAAATCGTGTTAACAGCTACTATAAGTGACCTGCTATGGCGAGGCAGGACGAGGACAGGAATCTTATGAAAATGGCACGGATTGCAAAACTCAGCTTGTTGGCATGGTCCTGGCTCATTCTGGCTGGTTGCGAGAGCACCGTGCGGATGTATCCAGGGCCGGCCCGCCCCCAAAACAAAGTGGCCATCCTACAACTGGGCACAGATGCGGGGATCTTCTCTTTCGATGACCGAACGTTCGGGGTCGAGAAGATAAAGCAGATCGAGATGCTGCCGGGGACACACATGGTCAGGGCCGCGTATTTCAAACCGCCGGACCGGCAGGCCGTCGTGGGCGGACAAGTGTGTCTGGTCGGGGGATTACAATCGACAAGGGCACTGGGTCTGCAGTTCGAAGCGGCGGCGGGAAGAACGTACACGCTGAGCGGGTCGCTGCAGCAGAAGGCCTCTTCTACCGAGGGCACGGTCGAGATACGGGACACCCTCACGGGGCAGGTGGTGGCTTCGGCCTCCGGGCCGGTCCAAAGCATCGCCGCGCCGCTTTAGCCTGTGCGTCCGTGACCGTGTTTGGCCTGGGACGCAGCGGCAAATAATCACCGAGGAACAGGCCCCCGGCTGACCTTAGAGGGATTCGAGTCTACAACGCGATACGAGACACAGCTTATGATAGATGTGAACAGAAAAGGCGAAGTCTGGGTTTTTGCCGAGCAGCACAACGGGCATTTAGAGGATACACCGCTGGAGCTGATGAGCAAGGCCCGTCAACTGGCCGATACGCTGGGCGTAAAATTGGCTGCGGTCCTCCTGGGCGACACGGTCAGGGGACTGGCAACCAAGTTAGTGCATTACGGCGCCGACAAAGTGTACCTGGTTGAGCATCCGCTGCTGCGTGCTTATCAGACAAACAGCTACGCGAGTGTCCTGTCCGAGCTGATTCATAAGTACAAGCCGCAGATCGTGCTTTACGGCGCCACGGTGGCCGGCAGGGACCTGGCACCGCGAATCGCCAGTGCCATCAAGGCCGGCCTTACCGCCGACTGCACCGACCTGCAGATCGGCGACCATAGGACCCTGGGAGACGGCAAGCTGCACAAAAACCTGCTGTTTCAGATAAGGCCGGCGTTCGGCGGCAATATTGTCGCTACCATCATAAACCACGACCGCTGGCCACAAATGGCCACCGTGCGCGAAGGCGTCATGCCGATGCCGCAGCCGGACGTCAAACGCAAGGGCCAAATCATCGAAGTAGAAGCGCAGCTTTCGCAGCAGGACTTGCCTTTGGAAGTTATCGCTGAGCAGAAAAGGCCAAAGAAGGTCGATTTGAAAGCCGCCAGGATAATCGTTGCCGGCGGGGCCGGCGTGGGCAGCAAGGAGAATTTCAAACTTGTCTGGGAACTGGCAAATTGTCTTGGTGCGGCCCCAGCCGCCTCCAGAGCAGCGGTGGACCTGGGCTTTATCGACAAGGACCACCAGGTCGGCCAGACCGGCACCACTGTTCGGCCGAGCTTGTATATCGCGGTCGGAATCAGCGGCGCAATTCAGCATCAGGCCGGAATGTCCCAGAGTCAGAAAATTGTCGCTATCAACAACGACCCCGAAGCACCCATCTTCCAGGTCGCGCATTACAGAATAGTCGGCGACTTGAACGAAATCGTGCCCAGAATGATACAGGCGATCAGAAAGAAAACCGTAAGAGAGCCGGCGTTGGCAAAGACCTAAGAGTCTGTGGCGGGTGAACCGTGAAGGCTGCATGTTGATGCCGGTTCGGAGAAGTAGCAGTGAGGAAGAAAGTCCTGGCAAGCCAACGCTTATTCTTCTGAAATCAGACACGGATGCCTCGACGATGGAGCTTGCCAATGAGGTCTTGCGCCAGTTTCGCTTATTCAAAATCAAACATAAAGAATGAGGTACCAGATACGAGAAAGGGTCATGGCAAATTTCTATAGAGACAACGACGATATACAATTCTTATTCAAATATGTGGAGCTCGGCATATTGGCGGAGATTTGCGAGCAGCATTTTCGATTTTCAGGCCAGTTCGATTGTGCCCCCGCCAGCGCCGACGAGGCCATCCAGAATTACGATATGGTGCTGGACTCGCTCGGGCAACTGGCGGGAGAATTCATCGCGCCGAGGGCTGAAGAAGTCGACCGCCAGGGCAACATCCTTAACGAAGATGGGTC
>CAZPJZ010000389.1:0-3418 GCA_964586995.1 uncultured Pirellulales bacterium
ATGATCCATTCCTGGTGGTGGCCGGGCGACGGAGGGATCAGATCTTCGGGCTTGGCAGCCTTGTACTGCGTCATGTCGTTGCCGCGCTGTTTGGGCATAAATATCAGAAGATCGTAGTCCGCCAGCAGCCAGCCTTTGTCTCCTTTGAACAGAACACCCTTGAATAGCTCATCTCTGTTGAATGCCGGCGAAGGCATTCCAGGTTTCTTTCCGCCGTCGTACCAGTACAGCTTGACCTTCGGGCGCCAGTCATTGGCCGGGTGGTCCCATTCGGCCGTCAGCCATAGCGGGCACGTGTCGGATGAGACGGGCGTTCCGGCGGCCTCACACGTCGTGGGAAGCCGCAGGTCCAGTCCCCAGTAGGCCATATCTATCATGTGGCTGCCCATATCCCCGATTTGTCCGCTGCCGAAGTCCCAGAAGCGGTTCCACGCCAGGCATCCCCCGAAATATCCCGGATTGTAGGGATGGAACGGCGCCGGGCCAATCCATAAGTCCCAGTGGATGTGTTCGGGCGGCGGGCCGGCGTCCGGCAGATAACTGCCACCCTCTGGCGTGCGGCTGCACCAGACGCGCGCTTCGCTCGGTGTGCCAATCGCGCCGTGGCGGATCAGCTCAACCATCCGCCGGTAGTTATCCGAGGCGTGTATCTGCGTGCCCATTTGCGTTGCCAGCTTATTTTTGTTTTTCAGATACGTTTCGCGGACCACCCGCGCCTCGTGGACCGAGTTGGCCAGTGGCTTCTCACAGTAAACGTGCATGCCGCGATTCATCGCCCAGACATTGATGAAAGCATGTGTGTGGTCCGTGGTCGAACAGACGACGGTGTCAATATTCTTTTGCTCGAGGCACTTTCGCCAGTCGATATAAGTCTTGGCGTTGGGAAATTGCTTTGCGGCAGCGGCCAGATTCTTCTCATTCACGTCGCATAGAGCGACGATGTTCTCGCTCTTGACACGGTTCATGTTGGCGCCGCCTTGCCCGCCGACGCCAATGACGACGACGTTGAGTTTCTCGTTCGGCGACTGTCCAGCCGCGAGAATCCCCGACTTCAGGACCGTCACCCCCGCTCCGACTGCAGCGCTGTGTTTGAGAAATGTACGGCGATTTATCTTAGCATTCATTGTCTACCTCCTGGGCTTATAGTTGCCAAAATGATTTCAACTCTGGTCTGTAGCATCCCAACACACTAAAACAAAAGGGCGGCAGTTTCAAGATATTTTCTTGCCATAGAAAAATCCTGCATCGAGGCGGCGCTGGGCAATTGACCGGACAGCCACGTGCCACCCACCGCTGCGATAGGACGCCGGGCATGGCCGAGGCACTATCTCATCGGTACAATCACAGCCAGCAGAATCGAAGTGACCACCGCCGTCAGGCCAACCACGGCCACCAGAAACGTCCAGGATTTGATTCCCTCGGCCTCAGTCAGGCCGGTCATTTTGACAAATATCCAAAATCCGCTGTCGTTCATCCAGGAGCATATCAGCGAGCCGCCCCCTATGGCTGTGGCCAGATAGGCCGGATGGTAGGGCAACGTTTTGGTGGATGGGACCATAGCGGCTACCATGGCTGAGGCTGTTATCATCGCGACGGTGCCCGAACCCTGGGCTACTTTCATCACCGAAGCGATAATGGCGCCTAAAACCAGCAGCATGATGCCGCTTGTCTGCTGGCCGCTGCCGCCCTTGACCAAGCTCTCGATGGCAGGCCCTATCTGTGCGGCCTTGAGCATGGCGCCGAACGCACCGCCTGCTGCCGTGATCAGGATAATCATGCCACCGCTCATGAGCGAACCCTCAACTACTTTGGCCAATTGTGCATTCGTGAGCTTGCGCTTACTTTTGAGCATCCACATTGCGATGGCGGTTGATATTAGCATAGCCAGGTTGACGTTGCCTAACATGGCGGCTATTCCGGCAGCCCGGCTCAAAGGCGAGCCCTGCGCGGCATCCTTGGCGGCAGTCGAGACAATCGTATTGGCCGAGACCAGCGCGACAGGCAGCACAATCGGTAAGAGCGATGGCAGCAGGGCGGGCAACTGCCCATCCGGCAGCGGTTCAGGCTCCGACAGGCCCCCGTCAAGCGGCCGCATCTCGATATTCATTCGCCGGTCGGCCCAGCCGGCCAGGAACAGGCCGACAAATGACGCCGGAAGCCCCACTAAAGCGCCCACCAGAATCATTGCGCCGATATCAATTCCGAGGTTGTCCGCCATCACGAGCGGTCCGGGTGTGGGCGGAACTAAAGAATGGGTTACGACTCCGCCGGCGGCAATCGCCAGAGCGTATTTCAGGTAGTGCTTGCCCGTTCGCCTGTGCATTGAGCGTGCCAGCGGGACGAGCAGGTAAAAGACCGTATCGAAGAAAACGGGCACGGCCAACATATAGCCGCTGGCCATCAGGGCGGTTGCAGCACGTTTTTCACCCAACAGCGAAAGAAAGCCTCGGACGATTCGGTCTGCGGCCCCGCTATCCATCATGCACTTTCCGATGACCACCGCAAGGGCAATCACGATGCCGATGCTGCCGGCAGTACTGCCGAACGCCTCAGCCACACGACTGATCTTCTCAGCTAAATCGCCGGGAGCCAGCAGACTAACCGCCACGGCCGAGGTTATCAGCGCAATAAAGGCGTTCATCCGCAGACGCGTGATCATGAGTATGACCATGAGCACGCCCACAACAAGGATCGCCAGCGGATATAGCTCAAACATGATTCGCGAACTAATCACCGATTTTTTCAAAGTGAAATAAGACCGCCCGGCAGTCCGGGGCATCGAACACAAACGTCCCCTTGGCAGTTGAACTCAGGAGTCGTTCTTGCTTGGCAATAATATCGTAGCATTTCACCTGCCATTGACCTTCGGGCAGCTTAGCTCGGATGCCCGTGTGCGCCCGGTTCGTGCCCAGAGCGTATTCGTGCCCCGGCCATTCCATTGCGCGCAAATCCGAGGCGATATTATCGAATATGCCTGCACGCGTGTCAGTCGTATCCGGATAACTAACCGGCGCCATCTTCCAGAAGGTAATATTTTCATCGACTATCTGACGCAGCCAGAGCAGGTTGTCGGCGGACTGGTGCTCTGACGCCTTGAAGTTGCCGTAGAAGTAATGTCCTCTTTTGTTGGCCGGCTTGTGCCCGGTTGTTCCGTAGCCGCCGCCCAAGAACGCGCCCAGGTGAGCCTCGATAACATCCTGCTCGCTCCAGCCGTCGCCCTTACCTTCGTAGGCCAATTCATCGTCTATGACGGGCTTATGTGCACCGCCTACCTGAAAATTCCTCGCCACAAAGTCTGCTGCGATGGGCAATTTCTTTATCTTATTTTGAAGCGTTATGTGGTCGTTCCACGGCGGGTCGGTGTCGAGCTGCGTTTCCCAGTCGCGCGGGCTAGCGTGCACACTTAGGGGCGTAGGAT
>CAZPJZ010000390.1:0-3411 GCA_964586995.1 uncultured Pirellulales bacterium
GAAGACACAGCCGACAAAGTCAACTATGATTGCCTGGCAAGGGTAGTCTGCGGCATAGAGTGTGTGATCGCGGACCTCGCCGGACCTGCAACTGGTGGCCGCAAAATGCCTGAAAAGCCCAAGGAAGCAGAGACGCTGCCCAGCCGGTCAGATTAGTTCAAGCAAAGATTTTGTCCTATCTCTTGCTTGGGCTGGCCAATATGGCTATAATGATGTAGATACGGTTCAACCGCAATGCGCCGCCTTCAAATCAGATATGCTCGTCAGAGCAGTCCGCTTTGAGGGCCAAGAACAAGAGGCGAGCAATGCGAGAGAAGAAGGGCTTTACGTTGATTGAGCTTCTGGTGGTGGTTGCCATTATTGCGCTGCTGATGGCAATCCTGACACCCACACTCCAGCGGGTCAGGAGACAGGCCCAGGCGGTCGCCTGCATGTCCTATCTAAAACAGTGGGGCTATATCTGGTGGATGTACACCGAGGACAACGACGGTAAATTCAATACCGGAGCCAGCACAGCGGGCGGCGCGGCGGCCAACGATTGGCCGGTGGCACTTTGGTCTTATTACAAGGAACGAGGTGGCCTGACCGTCTGTCCGACAGCCAGGAAACCACATTCTGCGGGGGTGAGATTCGCATTCGGGGCGTGGTCGTGGGATAAAGGGCCCTGGACAGGCCTCAAGCAAAAGGAAGCGCCGGATTACGGCAGCTACGGACAAAATGAGTGGGTCTGCTACCGTGAAGCATCAAACCTTTCGGCGGGCAGGTACTGGAGAACCCGTCACGTGAAGAACGCCGAGGCGATACCTCTATTCTTCGACTGTGCCTGGCTTGACCTTTACCCTCATCACACGGACAGTCCTTCCATCGTCGAGGAAGTACCCTCCAGCGAGATGAGTCTTGTCTGCATCGACCGGCATAGTGGATACGTAAACGCGGTTTTCATGGATTTCGGCAGCGTGCGAAAGGTCGGACTCAAGGAGTTGTGGACATTCAAGTGGCACCGCGAGTTCGACACGGCTGGTCACTGGACCAAAGCCGGCGGCGTCGAACCACAAGACTGGCCGCAGTGGATGAGACACTTCAAGAACTACTAAGACCGCTCCCCTACAGGTGATTAGGGCTCAGCCTTGCAGCCAGATGCGAACAGCAAGTCTGCGGCGTCAGTGTGGCCAGGCCACGGGGAACGTTTCTTCACGCCGAAACGCATCAACGTGTCCGTCCAACATGATGCAATTGCCCTTTCCGCCCATCGGGTCGCCCGAGGGCGCGTGGTGGAAGCCCGCGATGACATCCCAGAACGTGGGGTTCGTTCCGGGGCCGGGTCTGATGAGCTGGTAGCTGCCGAACTGGCTAAGCCAACTCGCAATCATGGAATCAGAGCCGGGAACCATGTACGTGTCGTTAAGCCCGGAGATGTTCCATTGGGTGTCAACAAGAGCGCTTTCCTCCGTAAAGGAAAAAGTCTGTGCAGGGTGCTTCACCTGGCCCAAACGCAGGACTCTGGCTTTGCTGACACTTGGGTCCGGGCTGCCAAGATAGGCGTTCATCGTGTAATTGTACCAGGGCTTATAGTTCTTGATTTTGGCGGCGTCGGCCATATAGAAGTGGTCCTGGGATGCTCGCCTGGCTATCACCGCAAAGGTCGGACAAATAAAGGCCCGCGCATCCTGCAGGTAACTGTAGAACGGGCCCGCATATTGCGGGTTGGTCTTGAGATACAGATCACCGTTGCACCAGCGAAGATGGATGGGACTGCTGATACCCGACTCCACGGGATACGGGCTCGTCTGCGAGAAATAGCAACTGCGGGGGTCACAGAATTTGTCGTCGTTGTCGCCGCAGTACATGTATATCGCCAGTCCGTAGTTCTTCAGATTTGACTTACACGCCGCCCGTTGCCCTTGTTCGCGGGCCTTTTGCAGGGCCGGCATGAGAATGGCCATCAGAATGGCGATAACGGCGATGACCACCAACAGCTCTATGAGGGTAAAGCCTTTTCTTTGCATGGTATGGCTCCTCATCAAAGCCCGACTCATTATTTCGCGACCCCTGACAAAAGCGTCCACCGCAGATAAAAGCCGGAACACACCAGTATTCTACCCATTCGCGCTGGTTTGTGCAAGCAGTTTTTCAACCTGGTTTTCGCCTTTGAGTTTTTAGTTTGATACGGATTTCTTCTTGTTTACGTGCCTCTTGGCCACAGAAAAAGAATTTATTTGTAACAAATAGGTTTGAGTGAGTATCATTATATAGAGCAGATACAAAAAGGGATGGAAAAAATGAGCAAGAAAAGACGCAGAAAGAGCATCGCGGGGTTAGTCCTAACCTCAGCCGTCGGTTTGCTGGTTTTGGCGCAACTGTGCGCGGCGGGCGCCGCCGAAGAACCAAAACTAAAGACTCAAAGCCCAAAAGCGGAAACTCCCGCACCAACCGGCAGGATTACAACGGATCCTTCGAGGTTTTCGCAGAATATGCCTTTTGGCGAGGCAATTGATATCCTGCGATATTCGACCAGCCCTCCACTAAATATAGTGGTGCTCTGGCGCGACCTGGCGGAGAAAGCAGCCATCGACAAAACCACGCCCATCGGAATGGACGGTATCTCCGGCATACCGCTGGGCAAGCATCTGGAGCTTCTGCTGCTGTCGGTTTCCGCCGGCAGTAACGCGAAATTGGGCTACGTAGTCGACAAGGGCGTAATTATCATAGCAACGACAGAGTCTCTGCCTAAAAAAGTGAGCACGCGCGTCTACGACATTACCGATCTGGTTGCTGAGCCTGCCAATTACGGGTGGCGCAACATGATGGGGCCTATGGGCTTCATGGGCGGGCCTTTTGCAAATATGGGCTACGGAGGGTACGGCGGCGGCATGCCGGGATATGGATACGGCGGCATGGGCTCCTACGGGGGAGGTTACGGCGCTGGGCCTTACGGCGGTGGCTACGGCTATGGCAACTACTCCGGATACCCCTACGGCTCAGGCGGCTATGGCTACAACAGAGGCTCCTCGCTGGGCAACCTGATAGGCACGCTCTACGGACCTTCCGGTGCAAGATATTTTGGTGCACCTCGCTCCGGCGGAACGCGAACCGGCGGCAGAACAGCCACAAATAGGTAAGCGGGAGCGTGGGCCACAGCGAGGAGGCCTGGCTGCAAACGC
Organism: uncultured Pirellulales bacterium; assembly: GCA_964586995.1. Taxonomy (GTDB): domain Bacteria; phylum Planctomycetota; class Phycisphaerae; order Sedimentisphaerales; family Anaerobacaceae; genus JAFNGF01. Next base: position 3,162 of record CAZPJZ010000390.1, read on the forward strand.
TCGTGGACGTGAATGACCAGGAAACGGTAACGTTCTACTGGAAGGTCTGCTCTGAACAAGGCGGCGACCATCTTAAGTTCTACATTGATGGGGTACTCAAAGACCAGATAAGCGGAGAGGTAGGCTGGCAGAAGAAATCGTATACCGTAAGCGGTTCCGGCACGCACGCGCTGCAGTGGTGCTACGTCAAGAACGGCGGCGTCTCCCAGGGTTCCGATTGCGGCTGGGTAGACTACGTCCAGTGGACAGG
>CAZPJZ010000391.1:0-3396 GCA_964586995.1 uncultured Pirellulales bacterium
CTGGAGCTTCGCATCGCTGAGTTAGCCGAGACGGTAAAAGGTAAATAACTCAAGTTGGCCGAGCCATCGTGTCATTCCCGCGCAAGGCCTGCCCTGAGCGCCAGCCGAACGGGCGAAAATCCACTTCGCTCTCAGTGCAGGGTAGCACGCAGCAACTGCGACGCAACGTGGCCGGCGAAATCCCTTGCTTTTGCCGGCACTGCCGACCACAATATTGCCAGGACTGTCATTCCGCATACCTGTTTTGCAGGTGCATGTTGGCCCGCGAAATCGGGGCGGAACCCAGACCTTCTAACGTTTGTGGATTCCTGTTTCCGCAGGAATGACAGTCGTTAGTTGACTTGTGGCGCAGCGTTCACAGCTTCTGAATCCAGCAGCAGTTGCCACTATTGATTCGAAGATGCGGCAATGAATCGAGGTGAAAGATGGGCGTTCTCTGGGAAATCGTACAAACGGGCTTGATGTATGGCCACTATCGCAAATCCGATTCTATCGAGGACAGGGTCCAGGCTCTTGAGGAGCAACTGAAATTGACGCAGAACACGCTGCGCGAGCTGGTCAAAAAGCTCGAAGAGCTTCACGGAACCGACATCGACCAAGATGGCAGAATCGGTTAGGATTGTAGGGTGTGCTCCGCACACCAAAAAGAAATGGTGGGCACAGCCCATGGTGCATATCTGTCAAGAATGAACAAGCAAGAGCGTTTATTCGAGTTGTTTCTGCGAGTTTTAGGCAGCGTTGCGCTTTTGGCTGTCTTTGCGGTTATTATGCCCTACTCCTGGATGAACGCTATCCATCAGTGGCTCGGCATGGGTCAACTGCCGCCTGAGCCGATTGTCGGGTATCTTGCTCGGAGCACGTCGGCTTTTTATGCCCTGCTCGGTGCGCTTTTGTGGGTCGTGTCGTCCGACCTGGTAAGACATCGGCCTATATTACGCTTTCTTGGCTGGGCGATTATCCTCTTTGGCATGATGCTTTTGGTGGTTGACTTTGTCGAAGGTATGCCGCTGTGGTGGAGTCTTTGGGAAGGGCCGATCAATATTGCCTTTGGCACAATCATCCTAATCCTAAGTAATCGACTCGCCAGAGGAATCCGGCGAACACGATAAGTTTCGCCCGGGCAGGTGATGCTATGAAGCAGCAGAGAGTTGTCAGATATATGCTATCCGCTACACGCTGTACGCTCTACGCTATCTGTCACTGACTATTTTCGATCCGGCGGTGCTGAAAGAATTCTTGCAGCAGCTTACTGCATTCTTCTGCCAGGATGCCAGATGTCACTTCCAGGCGGTGGTTGAGTCTCTCATCCCGTACGATATCATACAGGCTGCCACAGGCACCGGCCTTGGGATCGTCGCAGCCGTAGACAAGCCGGTCGATACGCGCCAGTACCAGCGCACCGGCACACATCGGGCACGGCTCTAAAGTGACATACATTGTGCAACCAGTCAGCCGCCAGCTTTGAAGCGCCGCAGCCGCCTGGGTTAGTGCGATGATTTCCGCGTGTGCGGTTGGGTCCTGAAGCTGTTCCCGCTGATTATATGCCTTTGCGATTATTTGGCTGTTGTGAACAATCACCGCCCCGATGGGCACGTCGCCGTTTTCCTCGGCGATTTCGGCCTGCTTGATAGCCGTTTGCATATATAGCTGGTCTTTGTCGGTCATCGCAATCGAAAAGCATTGAATATTATCCCCTATTTTATATGCCCGTACAGGACAGCCGTCAAGCAATTGCCTTGTGCTTAACAAGGACGTGGGCTTGACGTTTAAACATAATTAGGATAATGTCCAAGCGATTCTTAAAAGAAAGAGAAAATATAGACACGGTCAGTTGGGAACATTTGAAAGCAATACTGATAATGCGAAAAGCGATTTTAATCGGGTTAGTTGTGATAACATCGCTTTTGCCGCTGGCGTTTTTAGATTTAAACGAGCCAACATTCGCGCTAGTTGTTTACAAGCTGCTGGCCAAAACCGGCTCGCTCTGCGGCACGGTTTTAATATTGTGGCAATTCCTGCTCGGGTTTCGTGCGGCGGCGGGCAGAATAATGCAGGATTATTTATGGGTTTTGGCGACGCATAAACAAATCGGAAAATATATCCTGTTGCTTGTATCGCTGCATCCGGTATTTATTACACTGTATTATCTCGAAAAGAAAAACGTTAATCCGCTTCTGCTGGAGGGGACGGCGTCTTTTAAATGGTGGGCGCTGGCCGGTATGCTTGCGTTTGCATTATTTCTCGCGGTGGTACTGACGAGCGTTTTTGGGCGGGAACGGCTCGGGCGAACGAAATGGTATAGCGTGCATATCACAAGTTATGCCGCTCTGGCGCTGGTGCTGGGGCACGGTTTTGCGTTAGGAAGCACCATCGGAACGACCGGGGCGTATTACTTGTGGATAGTATTATCGATAATAGCGGCGGCGTTTTTACTTTATCGGCTGATTTGCCGTGCGGAGCTTATAAGCGCAAAACATATAATTACAAAAGTCGAAAAGTTGAGAGATAATGTCGCCCGGATAAGCTGTGAGCCGACAGGCAGAAAGCTGAAGCCGCGGCTTGGGCAGTTCGTGTTTTTCAGAAGGGGGTTGAAAGGGCGAATTCGTCCGTTTACCGTTTCGCATTACCAGCCGCAGACCGGCGAGTTGAGTGTTACGGTTAAAGCGATGGGGGTAGCGACGAAAAATCTGCAGTCGATTAAGCCGGGTGAGGCCGTTTATATCGACGGGCCTTACGGTGTTTTTTCGCAGGCGGCATTGAAAACAAACAGGCCGATTGTGATGATTGCCGGCGGAATAGGAATAACGCCGTTTATGCGCCTCTTTGAGGAGCTGGCATACGAACCTGACCGCGAGCTGCACCTGTTTTACGGAAATAAAAAAAAGCACGAAATCCTGTATAAGCAGGAGCTTGAAAACGTAGAAACTGTAAATACTATACACGTTCTGAGCGACCAGCCGGAATATCCGGGAGAGACCGGGTATATTACGACCGACGTGTTAAGGAAATATCTGCATCGCCCGCTGAATGAATATGAGTTTCTTATTTGCGGCCCGCCGGAAATGATAGAGAAGCTTGAAGGCGAGCTATCTGCACAAGATGTGCCGCAAGAGCAGATACATCATGAACTGTTCGGTTATTAAATTGCGCGGAGCCATCCAATCGGCACGTCGCCGTTCTCCTCGGCAATTTTCGCCTGGTCAATAGCGATGCGCATATATTGCTCATTAACAGTGGGCTTATTGGGAGAATTGGCTGTTGATTCAATCATATTGTCACGGGAGATATTTTGCCGTACAACTTAGTAAAACAAAAAATCATAAATTGAAAATGGAAAATGAAAAATACCCCCAAGGGGAGTCGAACCCCTGTCGCCGGGATGAGAACCCGGTATCC
>CAZPJZ010000392.1:0-3388 GCA_964586995.1 uncultured Pirellulales bacterium
GGAAGAAGTATTATACCGAGGGTATCCGATTGAACGCTTAAACCGCCTTACGGGTCGAATCTGGCCCGGAGCAGTGATCAGTCTGATCATCTTTACTGTCATTCATCTGCCGGCTTCGGGCTTAGGAAATACCGTTGGCATAGTCCTTCCGCTCAGCGTGGTCTTGACAGGGTTGTATGTGTGGAAGCGTAATCTTACTCTGAACATTACCGTGCATTTCCTAATCGACTTTCTGGTACTGCTGTTATTGCCTCTGTTACCGCCCTTATCGTGAGGCACAGGGATGATTGTGTTTAATAGATGCATCAGGAAAATAGGAAAAACAGGCACGGCCAGGTATTTCATGTTGACATTTCATGGCCGCCAGAGGACAGGCGGATACTAATTGACCAGAGATTAACAGGGCTTTGTTGATTGGCGGAAATTCTTTCTTGCCGTTTTTGCCAAGACAAGTACAATTACAAACGACAGAAGACGAGGGACAGCAACTGCGATGAACTAATTCGTGAATAGCGAATAGGATTTAGAATGTAGGGCGGGCTTGTAGCCCACCAAAATCTCTGCTGACAAAAAGTCCGCCAAATGAGTTGTGGATAAATGTTGTATATCACTACATAGAAATAATGAGTGTCCGTACTTATGCTTTATCGTAGCTTCATCTGTGCAGATATGACGGTTAAGATTGACCTTCGCAAGGAGGACTCCGCGTGAGTAGGGTCGCCGTCAATAAGGAAGTCTTGCGCTGGGCTATGGGTCGGTCCGGCCTAGAGCTGGACGACTTAGAACAGAGGTTCCCCAGAATCCGGCAATGGGCTACAGGTAAGAGCCAGCCCACGTTACGGCAATTGGAATTGTTGGCCAAAGCCACGCTTACGCCGCTCGGTTTTTTTTTCCTTGCTGAACCACCTGAGCTGCGACTGCCAATTCCTCACTTCCGTACCGTGCGTGATGAGACGCCCAGCACGCCCAGCCCTGATCTTATTGAGACTGTTCAAATAATGCAGCGGCGACAAGCTTGGATGCGTGAATTCCTAGTTGAGCAGGGTCAGGAGCAGCTATCGTGCGTGAAGTCCGCGCAACGGAACGAAGCTCCAGCGTCGGTGGCGGATCGTATTCGGTCTGCATTGGGCCTCGATCTGAGATGGGCAGCAGGCCAGCGCACGTGGACGGAGGCACTGCGTTTTCTGCGGGAGGCCATAGAGAATGCAGGGATACTGGTGGTGGTCAATAGCATCATCGAGAACAATACACACCGCAAGCTTGATCCCACCGAATTCCGAGGCTTCGTTCTGGTGGACGAGTACGCTCCGTTGGTATTTGTCAATGGTGCTGATTTTAAAGCGCCGCAGATGTTCACCCTTGCGCATGAGCTCGCACATATATTCTTTGGGAGTAGCGCGGCATTCGACCTGCGCGAAATGCAGCCAGCGGATGACCCAGTGGAACAGGCGAGCAACCGTGTGGCCGCGGAATTTCTCGTTCCGCAACTCGAGTTACGTCGGGTCTGGCCTTCTGTCCACGACCACCCGAAGCGTTTTCAGGAAATCGCTCGCAGGTTTAAGGTCAGTGAAATCGTGGTCGCGCGCAGGGCATTGGACCTAAGCCTTATCAACAAAAAGTCTTTCCTGCAGTTTTATCGCTTATACCAGAGAGAGGAACGAGACGCACCCCGCCCAGAGGGCGGCGATTTTTACGCCAATCAGAATCTGCGCGTAGGCCAGCGATTCGCTTCTGCCGTGATTCGGGCGGTCAAGGAAGGTAACCTGCTTTACTCTGAGGCCTATCGGCTGACAGGGCTCCACGGAAGGACATTCGATCAGTACGCAGCCTCTCTTCGATTGGGAGGAGCGTAGCGATGGATTCCGCCATGTATGTTCTTGATGCGGACGTATTCATCGAAGCGGCGCGCCGTTACTACGCATTCGATATAGCTCCTCCATTCTGGGAAAGCCTGATCCATCATGCAGTGAATGAGCGAGTTCAGAGCATTGATCGGGTCAAGGAAGAATTGGAGCGAGGGAGGGACGAACTTGCCACATGGGCAAGGGAACACTTCAATGATGCGTTTGCCTCGACCAATGAAGAGGATGTCATTCAGTCTTACACCGAAGTGATGAGATGGGTGCAAGCCCAAGACCAGTTCTCGGACGCAGCCAAGGCTGATTTCGCCGCAGGCGCGGACGGCTGGCTGGTGGCCTACGCAAAGTCCCGAGGGCACATCGTCGTAACCCATGAAGTTCTCAATCCCACTATAAGAAGAAGAGTTCCGATCCCGAATGTTTGTAAGGCATTTGATGTGAGTTGTCGTGACACATTCGAAATGCTGCGAGAGCTCGGGGTGCGTTTTTCATAGTCGCCCCTGAGCATGAAATCTGTGTTTAACGCGTAAGATAAGCGAAGCCGCCATGCTAAGATAAGGAAAAATAATCCAACGCGGTAAAAATCTCAGCCCCGATTCGAGATATCGGGGCCAAGCGGTCTGAAGAGGGTTGTAGATTATAATGTTAAAGTGCGTCGCTTGCTATGATAGGCTATCTATGCAGCACAGCGAATGACAGAAGAGGACTCTAAAAACTCTTTTTCCCGTGGCCTTTGGTTCTATTGGTATGAGCGTAGAGCCGGCGAGGAACATCGCTGGTACTGGGCACAGCTATGTGGAAGTATGCACAGGCTCATGTTCGTCTCGGAAGAATTCGCAGTCATTAAAAGGATGCGGGATACAGATTTGGCTTTACAGCGCCTCGCGTACCATATGGAGAACTATTTAATCCGAGTCTATGAATTGCGTGAACGAGTGGTTAAACTTTTTGCTACTTTTGCGGGATACAAAGGAAAGATGAGCTTACTCAAGGGAAAGGGAACGCGGCGAGATACTGTCAGAAAGATAACAACTGTGGACCAGAGGGTGTCAGACACGTATCTCGATCTACTATCGCTAATAGACGATGACATTGATCTGAGAAACCAAAATACGCACGATACATTTCTTAGCCTTGGCGTTGCTACAGAACATAACATCCACGATCCGCACGACGCCCTGCTTGATGTGCAACATCAACACCCAGAGATGTATGATGATTTTAGACGTAGAATAAAACAAGAAATAGGAAAGACAGTGAAACGATACAATCAAAAGATTAGACAGATCAACCGCCTCACCATGAAAGTCCTTGATGACATGGACTTTATGAACAGAAAGTGTGCCGCTACCACATGAACTAATGGAGGTAAGGCTCTTAGATATGAGTTCAGTGGACTTGGTAGCGCTTGTCCTGGATCTCGTGGTTGTCCCTTGAATTGGCCACGCCTTTCCTGCCACGATATGCTTGATAACCACATGCCGGGAGAGTACAGTATTGCGAACTAAGAAAGGTAATGTCAAAAGGAG